>JAIBAD010000033.1 GCA_019695395.1 Alphaproteobacteria bacterium | reverse complement strand
GCCAGCTTATCACAACTTTATTTATGCTTATTTGTGCAGGATTATCTTGGTTTATCTTTTTTGACATTGCGCATCATCATCAAAATTATACGCAAAATCTTTTGACCTGGATCCAATCAGGATCATTTGAAATTGTATGGTCATTGCGTTTTGACATTTTGACAGCCGTTATGCTGGTTGTCGTATCAACTGTATCAGCAATGGTTCATCTATATTCAATTGGTTATATGTCCCATGATAAAAGTATACCAAGGTTTATGTCATATTTAAGTTTATTTACTTTTTGTATGCTTATGCTGGTTACGTCAGATAACTTTTTACAATTATTTTTTGGATGGGAAGGTGTTGGTTTATGTTCCTATTTATTAATTGGTTTCTGGTATGAACGTCCATCGGCTAATAAAGCTGCAATTAAAGCATTTGTTGTTAATCGGGTTGGCGATTTTGGATTTGCCTTAGGTATTATGGGCGTTTTTTTCATTTTTAATTCTGTTGATTTTAATACGGTTTTTTCATCTGTGCAGGGTCAATCTACGACAATGATTCATTTTTTAGGGTTTAATCTTAAAACAATGGATACGTTGTGTATTTTATTATTTATTGGCGCTATGGGAAAATCAGCCCAACTTGGATTACACGTTTGGCTCCCTGATGCGATGGAAGGCCCAACCCCTGTGTCAGCCTTAATCCATGCGGCAACCATGGTTACAGCTGGTGTCTTTATGGTATGTAGATTGTCTCCTATGTTTGAATATGCACCCATTGCTTTATCTTTAGTTATTTTTGTTGGGGCAACAACCGCATTTTTTGCTGCAACTATAGGTATGTGTCAATATGATATTAAACGGGTTATTGCCTATTCGACATGTAGCCAGCTTGGTTATATGTTTGTAGCAGCTGGAGTTTCTGCTTATGGGGCATCTATGTTTCATTTATTTACGCATGCTTTCTTTAAAGCTTTATTATTTTTGGGGGCGGGATCTGTTATTCATGCTGTTTCAGGCGAGCAGGATATGAGAAAAATGGGGGGGTTAGCACGTTCTATACCCATAACATATGCGATGATGTGGGTTGGTAATTTAGCCCTAGCTGGAATTGGTATTCCTGATATTTTTGGATTTGCAGGTTTTTATTCAAAGGATTCAATTTTAGAAGCAGCATGGTTATCCTCTAATCCCTTTGGCTATTATGCATTTTGGTTGGGCATTATTACAGCTTTTATGACAGCTTTTTATAGTTGGCGTCTTTTACTAATAACCTTTCATGGGAAAGCCCAATTTGGCCATGAGGTACATCCCCATGAATCGCCTTTATCTATGTTGTTACCTTTGGTAGGGCTATCCGTTGGGGCATTATTTGCAGGATATATATTTCATGAATTTTTTGTGGGTCATGAAAACGCTGTTTTCTGGCAAGAAACATTAAAAAATTCAAATGCTCTTTTTGGTGCAGAACATTCTCATTTGCCAGAATGGGTTAAATGGGCACCCTTAGCCGTAGGTATATTGGGTATTCTTTTGGCCTATCTATGTTACATGGTATTTCCACAATTACCAAAATTCTTTACCCAATCATTTTCATGGCTCCATCGTTTTGTTTATAACAAATGGTATGTTGATGAATTATATGAATTTATATTTGTTAAACCTGCTTTTAAAATAGGTAATTTTTTATGGAAATGGATCGATGGTAAAACCATTGACCGGTTTGGCCCCGATGGTTTTGCTGCTTTAACGACATTTTTTGCAAGAAAAACAAATACCTTACAAACGGGTTATCTTTATCATTATGCTTTCGTTATGATTATTGGGCTTATTCTTTTTATAACATGGCAACTTATTAATTTATCTTGGTTTTAAAAAATGGTTTTAACAAATATTTTAATTTTACTTGCCTTTTTACCTTTAGCTGGGGTGGCCATAATATTCTTGACCCAAGGCCCAGAAGATAAAAAAAATAATTATGCAAGATGGACCGCCTTTTGGACCTCTATGGTTGTTTTTATTTTATCGACGACATTATGGGTGCATTTTGATCTTACAAATCCGGATTTTCAATTTGTCAGTAAATTATCTTGGATTTCAGATTCAACACTTAGCCTTCATTTTGGTATTGATGGTATTTCTATTTTATTTATTTTACTTACGACTTTTTTAATACCCATTTGTATCTTGGCCAGTTGGCAATCAATTCAGCATCATGTCAAATTATACATGATTGCATTCCTTATTTTAGAAACCATGCTCATTGGAATGTTTTGTGCGCTTGATTTGGTTCTTTTTTATGTATTTTTCGAAGGTGTTTTGATCCCAATGTTTTTAATTGTTGGGATATGGGGTGGATCTAGAAGAGTATATGCATCATTTAAATTTTTTCTTTATACGCTTCTTGGATCCATTTTAATGTTGCTTGCTATTTTATTTATGTACCATGAAGCCCATACAACAAATATCAGAGAATTATTAACCTATCATTTCACCCCTGAAGTTCAATTATGGTTATGGCTTGCTTTTTTTGCCTCTTTTGCGGTTAAAATACCTATGTGGCCAGTTCATACATGGTTACCCGATGCCCATGTTGAAGCACCAACCGCTGGTTCCGTTATCTTAGCAGGTGTTTTATTAAAAATGGGGGGATATGGTTTTTTGAGATTCTCTTTACCTATGATGCCCTATGCCAGTGAATTTTTTGCCCCGTTAATTTTTGTTTTAAGTATTATTGCTGTAATATACACATCGCTGGTCGCGCTTGTTCAACAAGATATCAAAAAATTAATTGCATATTCATCAATTGCCCATATGGGCTATGTAACAGCAGGTATTTTTACCCTTAATCAACAAGGTATGCTTGGCGCTATTACCCAAATGCTTAGTCATGGTATTGTATCGGCGGCTTTGTTTTTGTGTGTGGGTGTTATTTATGATCGTTTGCATACAAGGGAAATTTCAGCTTATGGGGGACTTAGTAAAATAATGCCTAAATATGCTGTTGTTTTTATGATCATGACCATGGCATCTGTTGGCTTACCAGGGACAAGTGGGTTTGTGGGTGAATTTTTGGTTATGCTTGGATCTTTTCAAAGAAATACATGGGTTGCAGCTTTCATAACAGTGGGTATTATTTTAGGGGCTGCTTATATGCTTTTCCTTTATGCGCGTATATTTTTTGGTGACGTTCATAATAAAAAATTATTTGATCTTTCTGATCTTAATTGGCGTGAAAAAATTATTTTTGTGCCTTTGATTATTATTGTGATGTGGATGGGAATTTATCCTTCATCCTTTACAAAACTTATTAATCCCGCGCTTAATCAATTGATTGAAAATTACCACCATGCGCTTGATCAAGAAAATTAGGAATAATAGACTAACTTTAAAGAAAGAATTAACTACATAATGATAAGTAAAATAGATTTTTTAATGATCAATCCAGAATTATTTTTATTAACAGCTATTATTGTGGCGTTAATGGTTGGCACTTTTTCATCGAAAAATATTTTTAAATCTATTTGTTATGGTTTAGTAGCTATTCTTGGCGTAACAGTTTTTTTGGTAGGAAAAAGGGAGGCAGGACAAGCTTTCTCTGGTATGTTACATTTTGATCTTCTTTCTAATTTTTTCGTATGCTTATCAATTATAGCAACAATTTTTTCTATTATTATTACTATTAATTATGCAGAAAAAGAAAAAATAAACAAATTTGAATTGCCAATTTTGATGGTGCTTTCGGTTTTGGGTATGATGATTATGCTTTATGCCCAAAATTTATTGCTTCTATATTTGGGATTAGAATTACAAAGTTTACCTTTATATATTTTAGCAGCCTTTCAAAGAGATAAATTACGGCCAACAGAATCTGGGTTGAAATATTTTGTTTTGGGTGCTTTGTCCTCAGGCATGCTTCTTTATGGGATCAGTATGATTTATGGGTATACAGGAAGCATAGATTTCACACCATTGCATCAGATATTAGAAAACCATAATCAAATTTCCCAAAATAATTTAGGATTTGTGATTGGATTAATTTTTATTTTAGTTGGTTTTGCCTTCAAAATATCTGCAGTACCTTTTCATATGTGGACACCCGATGTGTATGAAGGTGCCCCCACACCAATCACAGCATTTTTTGCAAGCGCACCAAAAATCGCATCACTTGGCGTTTTTATTCAATTAATGATGGGACCATTTCAACCTTTGCTTATGCAATGGCAGCAAATTGTTATTTTCATGTCTGTGGCCTCTATGATTTTGGCAGCGCTAGCTGCCCTTGGACAAAAAAATATCAAACGGCTTATGGCCTATAGTTCTATTGGCCATATTGGATATATTTTAATTGGTCTTATAACGGCCAATACAAATGGATTGCAATCAATTTTAATTTATCTTGTTATTTATTGGGTTACAAATCTTGGGGCTTTTGCTTGTATAACCATGATGCGTACAGATGGTAAAGCAGTTGAAGGAATTAATGATTTAGCAGGATTATCCAAATACCAACCTTTGATGGCATTTGCTTTTGCGGTATTTATGTTTTCAATGGCAGGTATCCCGCCCTTAGCAGGGTTTTTGGCAAAATTTTATGTTTTTAAAGCAGCAATTGAATCAGGATATTATATTCTTTCTATCATAGGGGTTTTAAGCAGCGTGGTTGCGGCTTTTTATTATTTACGTGTTATAAAAGTCATGTATTTTGATCAATCAACGACAAAACTTGATCCTGTACGTTCATGGGAAACGAGCATTGTGATAACTTTATCGACATGCGCTGTCATTGGTATATTTATTATACCTTCTTTTTTGATAACACAGGCAAATTTAATTGTCTTAGACTTTTTAAAATAATGAATAAAAGACTCACTTTAAATTCGTTTTATACATTAATTAAATTTGATGAAATTGACAGTACCAATGACGAATTAAAAAGGTTAATTTACCATTCATCTGGTACATGTGAAGGAACAGTTGTTTGGGCTTTATGCCAAAAAGCAGGTAAGGGAAGAAGAGGGAAGCAATGGTTTTCCCCGCCTGGTAATTTATATTTCTCTTTATTATTAAAACCAGAAACTTCTATTCAAAATACAGGGCAAATTGGATTTATCGCGAGCAACACAATGGCCGATATTATTGAACAATATTCTAATCATCAAATAAAGATTAATTTAAAATGGCCCAATGATTTATTAATTAAAAAACACAAAATTGGGGGAATTTTATTAGAAAGTTTAACGTCGCTTCAATCGACCTTATTGCTTGATTGGTTAATTATAGGTATTGGTATTAATATTAATCATTATCCACCAGATAATCCATATCCTGTTACCAGTTTATTTAAAGAAAATTTAATTTTGATGACTTCGGATTTAACAATATTTTTATATAGTTTTCTTAATAGTTTTTATGTTAACTATATAAAATGGAAAAAAAATGGTTTTTCTTTTATAAAAGATGAATGGCTTCAAAAAGCAGAAGGTTTAAAAAAAAATATTAGTATCAAATTAGAAGATAAGATAGTATCAGGATATTTTGAGACTATAGATGAAACAGGGGCTTTAATTTTAATTGATCCTAACGGAATAAAACATAAAATTACAACAGGTGACGTATCTTTTGGTTAGATTAATATCACATGCCAGGGTAGAATGGGTTAAATGCTTTTAGTCATTGATTGTGGAAATACAAATACAGTTTTTGCTTTGGTAGATAAAGAAAATATTAAAGCAAGTTGGCGTACCGCTACGGATTCTAAAAAAACTGCTGATGATTATATTGTTTGGCTTGCCCAATTAATGGCTTTAGAAAATTATTCTGTAAAAAATATCAATGCAGTTGCCATTGCATCTGTCGTACCTCAATCTTTACTTAATCTTAAAATTTTGGCAAAAAAATATTTTGCGTGTAATCCTTTTATTATTGATAGACATCATATAACACGTGATATAAAAATCACTTTACCTAATCCCGATGAAATTGGAGCGGATCGGTTGGTAAATGTTGTAGCTGCTCGACAAAAATATTCTTTGCCCTTAATTGTGGTAGATTTTGGTACGGCTACAACTTTCGATATTTTGAATGATCATGCTGAATATATAGGCGGGTTAATTATACCTGGTGTTAATTTATCCTTAGAAGCTCTTTATAAAAATGCTGCAAAACTTCCCAAAGTTGAAATTATAAAACCCGAAAAGGTTATTGGTCATACAACAATTCATGCTATGCAATCGGGTATTTATTGGGGATATCTTAGCCTGATTGAAGGTGTGACACAAAAAATAATTGAAGAACAAAAATTTAAAAATTTATCTATTATTGCCACGGGTGGACTATCTACCCTATTTTCTAAAACCCACATATTTACAGCGATTGATCCTGATTTAACATTAAATGGATTAGTTTATATTTATGAAGCGTATAAATAAATGACAATTCTTCCAAAAAATGATGAAGTTTTATTTTTGCCATTAGGTGGATCCAATGAAATTGGAATGAATCTTAATTTATATGGACACGATCAAAAATGGCTTATGGTTGATTTAGGTATTTCATTTATGGATCCAGCGATGCCAGGCGTTGAAGTAACCATGCCTGATCCTAAATTTATTCATGAACAACGTAATCAATTATTAGGATTGGTACTTACGCACGCCCACGAAGATCATATTGGTGCTGTACCTTATTTATGGCCGCAATTAGAATGTCCAATTTATGCAACACCATTTACAGCTAGCCTTCTTCGTAACAAACTTAAAGAAGCTGGTTTAGAAAAAAAAGCCAAAATTACACTAATTAATCCAGGTCAAAAAATTTCAATTGGGCCTTTTGAAATTGAAATTATTCATATTACACATTCTATACCAGATTCATATGCTGTGATCTTACGTACAAAATTGGGAGCTATATTACATACAGGTGATTGGAAATTTGATCCGGGTCCCGTGGTTGGGCCTGTATCAGATGAAAAGGCATTGCAGAGTTTATCGCAAGAAAATGTTCTTGCTGTTGTTGGGGATTCTACCAATATTTATACACTTGGTCATTCTGGTTCTGAGCAAGAACTTGCCCAAAGTTTAATAAATATTACAAAAAATTTTAAATATCGGATTGCTTTTGCTTGTTTTGCAAGTAATGTTGCAAGAATTAAAACTATTGCGTCCATTGCCCAAAAAATCGGTCGCCATGTTGTTCTTGCAGGTAAATCTTTATGGCGCATCAATGCGGCGGCGCGAGAATGTAATTATTTGTCAGATATGCAGGAATTTCTTCCAGAAGAAGAATTTATGAAACTTCCAAGGGATAGAGTCTTATTGATTTGTACAGGTAGTCAAGGTGAAGAAAGATCAGCTTTGGCAAAAATTGCTAATAAAACCCATCCCAGAATTTTTTTAGAAAAGGATGATACAGTTATTTTTTCATCCCGTATAATCCCAGGTAATGAAATAGTTATCAATAAATTACATAACAAACTTGTTGATTTAGGGATTAATATTATTACAGAAAAAGATGAATTTGTTCATGTCTCTGGGCATCCTGCTCAAGAAGAATTGGCAACAATGTATCGTTATGTTAAACCCAAAGCCCTTATTGCGGTGCATGGGGAAAGACATCATGTTATGGCGCATGCTAAATTTGCATTGAAATGCCAAATACCTCATGCTATCGCGGGACGAAATGGAACCATAATTAGAATTACCAATGAATCTATAGAAGAAGATGAAACCGTAATTCATAATAAACTTGGGCTAGATGGTACCAAACTTATCCCTAAAGAGTCGAAAATTTTTAAAGAAAGACATAAATTACTTAATACGGGTGCAGTTTTTATTACAATGATTTTTAATCAAAAGAATGATTTAATGGCTAAACCTTTAATTAATTTACCTGGTATTTTGATTGAAGAAGAAAATGTACCCTTGATAGAACGTATAACTGGTAATTTATGGGCATCGTTAAAACAACTTTCTTTCGACGATAGGCAAAAAGATATAGTGGTCAAGGATTTTACGATTTCATTGATAAGAAGTATGTTAAAAGATTATTACGGTAAAAAACCCATGATTTATGTTCATTTATTAAGGATGTCATAAAATGATTGGCCGTCTTAATCATGTAGCAATTGCGGTACCAGATTTACATGAAGCATCGCAAATTTATGCTACTATATTAGGGAGTAACGTATCAAAACCTGTATCATTACCTGCTCATGGTGTGACAGTTGTTTTTGTTGACCTACCTAATACAAAGATTGAACTTTTACATCCTTTGGGTGATACATCACCCATTAAAAAATTTCTTGAAAAAAATCCTTTGGGTGGCATCCATCATATTTGCTATGAGGTCGAAGATATTTTAGAATCTGCTAAACAATTAACATTAAAAGGTATAAAAATTTTGGGAACTGGCATTCCGGAAATTGGAGCCCATGGTAAACCTGTACTTTTTCTAAGTCCTAAAAATTTTATGGGTACCTTAATAGAATTAGAACAGGTATAATGATTTGGTTTCGTGATATATTAGCTTATATCGTCATATGGTGGATAATTTTTTTTATGACGTTACCCTTTGGTATAAAAACTTTATCGAAAGAAGAAAATATAAATAAAAGTGGGGTTCCAGAAAAACCAAGAATTTTTATTAAAAGTTTCATTACTACACTACTAGCTTTCTTTATATGGATTATTTGGAAAGTATGGTTAAATAAATATTTATATAATTTGTCAATTTAATAGTTGTTAATATAATGATACATTATACATTAATGCATGGATGCGGAAACGATTTTATTTTTCTTGAAGATCCATCAAATTTATTATTTCCATCGCGACATGTTTTAGCATTGCATTTATGTGATCGCCACAAGGGCATTGGGGCAGATGGGTTGGTCTTAATTAATCATAATAAAGAACTTGGTACATTTTCTATGGTTTATATTAATTCGGATGGAAGTGATGGCGCTATGTGTGGAAATGCAGCACGCTGTGCTGCTTATTATATAACATATTTTTATAATATTCGGCAAAGATTTATTATTAATACACCTGTAGGGGCAATTAGCTCGCTTGTTTCATCAAAAGATGATGTTAAAATTGATATGACTAACCCCAAAGATGAAAAAGAAGTTTCATTATCCTTACCCTTTAGCCAACCGCCATTTTATTTTATAAATACGGGCGTGCCGCATCTTGTCATTATGGTCAGTAATATTTTAAACATTGATGTTCACACTTGGGGAAAAAAACTTAGAAATGATGAGATTTTTAATCCAGATGGTACAAATGTAAATTTTGTAGAAACAAGACCTGAAATTAATTTTATCCGTACTTATGAACGTGGTGTTGAAAAAGAAACTTTAGCATGTGGAACAGGTTCTATAGCAGCAGCTTTAGCTTTATATCGATACACAAATCTTCAACCCCCAATTATCATTAAAACCTATGGCGGGGATCATTTAAAAATTGATTTTAAAGAAGACGCAAATAAAAATTTTTATGGTGTAACC
This sequence comes from Alphaproteobacteria bacterium, assembly GCA_019695395.1. Classification (NCBI taxonomy): domain Bacteria; kingdom Pseudomonadati; phylum Pseudomonadota; class Alphaproteobacteria; species Alphaproteobacteria bacterium. Next base: position 10,864 of record JAIBAD010000033.1, on the reverse strand, counting down.
TTATCTGGTCCAGTAGAAATTATTGCATCAGGTGAAGTTAATGAATCATGGCTAAGTGATCGTGGATTAAATTTTCATTTATAATATAATGTCTAATTGATTATTTATAGTATTAAAGAGATTATCAAGATTATGGATATAGATTTTTGGCAATTAATTACTTTAGGTTTTTTTGCACAATTAATTGATGGTGCTTTGGGTATGGCATATGGTACTTTATCCGCAACTGTTTTATTAAGTTTGGGATTGCCACCATCTATTGCAAGTGCAAGTGTTCATACAGCAGAAATTGTAACAACTGGTATTTCTGGTGCATCACATTATTGGTATAAAAATATTGATTTTAAAATTGTAAAAAGAATCGCTATCCCAGGTATTATAGGTGCTATTATAGGTGCTTATATATTAACAGAAATACCAGGAAATGTCATAAAACCATATGTCTCAGGATATCTTTTTATATTAGGTATCGTTATTTTATTGCGTGCCTTATCAAAAATTGAAAAAGTTAAAATTTTTTTTAAGGATTTAGAAATTTTTGCTCTTTTCGGTGGGTTTCTAGATACTATAGGGGGTGGGGGATGGGGGCCTATTCTTGCCTCAAGTTTAATTGCAACGGGAAGAACGCCTCGATATGTTATTGGTTCGGTCAATTTTGCAGAATTTTTTATAAGTTTGACAGCCTCTATTGTTTTTATTCTCACATTGAACAATTTTGATACTTATTGGAAAATTTCATTAGCCCTTTTAATAGGTGGGGCAATCGCAGCCCCATTTGCGGCAAAGATTACACAAAAAATTCCAAGAAAATTATTAATGTTTTTTGTGGGATGTTTAATTGTATTATTAAGTTTAAATAATATTTTTAAATTTATATAACTGTAACTTTACTAAAATTATTCATTACCTTCATAAGATAGAATTGGTACATACAATTCAGGTCTTCTGTCACGGAAGATACCCCATGAAGCTCTTTGTTTTTTAATCATACTAAGATCGAAAGTTGCAATAAGAACCTTTTCTTCGTCACGGGTTGCTTCGGTAATTTTTTCTCCATGAGGACCAGCAATGAATGATGATCCATAAAAATTCATAGAACAGCTACTGCCCTGTTCAAATCCTATACGATTAGAAGCAACTAAGGGTATTAAATTTGCACCGGCGTGACCTTGCATAACTCTTTGCCAATGATCACGACTATCTATAGTGGGATCATGAGGTTCACTTCCAATGGCTGTAGGATAAAATAGTATTTCTGCACCTTGTAATGATAAAATCCTTGCACTTTCTGGAAACCATTGATCCCAACAAATGCCAACACCAATTCGTGCAAATCTTGTATCCCATACTTTAAAACCTGTATCCCCCGGATTAAAATAATATTTTTCTTGATATCCTGGCCCATCAGGAATATGAGATTTTCTGTAGATACCTAACATTTCTCCATCAGCATCAATAACCATAACAGAATTAAAATAGGCATTATTGGCACGCTCAAAAAAGCTTATAGGTAAAACGACATTTAACTCTGCCGCAAGCTTACTCATATAACGAAGCATAGGATGATTGTCAGCAGGATGAGCAAGAGAAAAATGATCCTGTTGTTGATCTTTACAAAAATAGGGTGTTGAAAATAATTCTGGCAAAAGTATAATTTGAGCACCATTTTTTGCTGCTTGCTTTATCATGGCATCTGCTTTTAAAAGATTTTTTTCTATTTCATGACCACACGCAAATTGGGTAGCAGCAACTGTAACTTTAGACATAAATTTTTCCTCAGATATTAATTATTATTGTGCCATAACATACTTTATTTATTTAGCCAAGGATCTTGACCATTATTAAATAATAGTAAAGTAATAGAAAATTGATAGACCAAAAATAAGGAAGAAGCTATTCTAATATAATCAACATCAAAAACTAACCTTTAATATATTTACATGTATCATAATATTATCAAAGAATTGGAAGAAAGACGTAATCTTGCAAGATTGGGTGGCGGACAATCTCGTATTGAGACTAGACATCAACGTGGAAAATTAACAGCTCGAGAAAGGCTTGAAATTTTACTTGATCCGGATTCTTTTGAAGAATGGGGAATGTTTGTCGAACACCGATGTTATGATTTTGGTATGAATGATCAAAAGATACCTGGTGATGGGGTGGTTACAGGACACGGTACAATTGGTGGGCGTTTGGTTTTTGTATTTAGTCAAGATTTTACAGTATTTGGTGGCTCATTAAGCGAAACGCATGCTGAAAAAATATGTCGTATTATGGATCAAGCTTTAAAAGTTGGGGCACCTGTCATTGGACTTAATGATTCAGGTGGGGCCCGTATTCAAGAGGGTGTTGCCTCGCTCGCAGGATATGCAGAAGTTTTTCAGCGCAACATATTAGCATCTGGTGTGGTCCCACAAATTTCTATGATTATGGGACCTTGCGCAGGGGGTGCTGTTTATTCGCCAGCTATGACAGATTTTATTTTTATGGTTAAAGATTCATCTTATATGTTTGTGACAGGACCTGATGTTGTTAAAACTGTTACCCATGAAATTGTAACCCATGAAGAATTAGGTGGGGCTATAACACATAATACAAAATCAGGCGTTGCCGATTTAGCTTTTGATAATGAATTGGAAGCTCTATTACGATTAAGACGTTTTTATAGTTATCTGCCTCTTTCAAATAAAGAAAAGGCACCACATTATCAAACTCAAGATCCTATAGATCGTATAGAAATGTCTTTGGATACGTTGATACCTGATAATCCCAATAAGCCTTATGATATGAAAGAATTAATTGAAAAAATCGTTGATGAGAAAGATTTTTTTGAAATTCAACCTTCATATGCTGGTAATATTATTATTGGATTTGCAAGAATAGGGGGGAATACTATTGGTATTGTTGCAAATCAACCTTCTGTTCTTGCAGGATGTTTGGATATCGATTCATCACGTAAAGCTGCTAGATTTGTTAGATTTTGTGATTGTTTTAATATACCAATCATAACTTTTGTTGATGTGCCAGGTTTTTTACCTGGTGTCGCCCAAGAACATGATGGCATTATTAAACATGGGGCTAAATTACTTTTTGCTTATGGCGAAGCAACTGTACCAAAAATTACGGTTATTACACGCAAAGCTTATGGTGGTGCCTATGATGTTATGAGTTCAAAACATCTTCGGGGTGATATTAACTATGCCTGGCCAACAGCAGAAATTGCTGTTATGGGACCAAAAGGAGCAACAGAAATTATTTTTCGCAATGAAATAAATGACCAAGATAAAATAGCAAAACGAACAGAAGATTATCGTAACAAATTTGCAAATCCTTTTTATGCAGCAAGCAGAGGTTTTATTGACGATGTTATTATGCCCCATGGGACAAGAAAACGTCTTGCACACGCTTTGTCAATTCTTGCAAATAAAAGATTAGATAATCCTTGGAAAAAACACGATAATATTCCTTTATAATTTATTATCATGTTAAGAAAAAATACATTAAATTCAAAAACATTAAGTTTATGGTGATATTTTGGTTGTAACACGTTTTGCTCCTTCTCCAACAGGATATTTGCATATTGGTGGTGCCAGAACAGCTTTATTCAATTGGCTTTTCGCAAAACATCATGGAGGTCAATTTCTTTTAAGGATTGAAGATACAGATCGTGCAAGATCAACAGATCAAGCAATTACAGCCATTATTGAAGGATTAAAATGGTTTGGGCTTACTTGGGATGGTGATGTTATTTATCAATCCCAACGATTTCAAAGACATTATGAAATTGCAATGCACCTTTTGAAGCAAGGACATGCCTATTATTGTTATTGTACACCTGATGAACTTCAACAAATGCGGGAGGAAGCTTTACGTCAAGGATTACCTTTCCGTTATAATGGTATGTGGCGCGACCGTGATCCTTCAGATGCTCCAAAAAATGTTAACCCTGTTATAAGATTGAAAGCGCAGCAAACTGGACAAACAATTTTGCATGACCAAGTACAAGGTGATGTAACACAAAATAACAATCAATTAGATGATATGGTTCTAGTCAGGGGTGATGGTACCCCAACATATATGTTATCGGTTGTTGTTGATGATCATGATATGAATATTACACATGTTATTAGAGGTGATGATCATTTAACAAATAGTTTTAGACAAATTCAAATATATCAAGCTATGGGTTGGACTTTACCAACTTTCGCTCACATTCCTCTTATTCATGGTTCTGATGGTCATAAATTGTCCAAGCGTCATGGTGCCCTTGGTATTGAAGCTTATAGAGATATGGGATATTTACCTATAGCATTAAGAAATTATTTATTAAGGCTAGGTTGGGCACATGGAAATGATGAAATTATTAGCATGAATCAAGCTATTCAATGGTTTGATTTATCTAGTTGTGGGAAATCGCCATCCAGATTTGATTTTATAAAATTACAAAATCTTAATGCACATTATTTAAAAGAAATGACTAATCAAGATTTATATACTATTGCTGTTGAATTTGTTGTTAAAAGGATTGGACGACAACTAACAGATCAAGAAAAAAGTTTTTTTCTAAAAGGATTAGAAGGATTAAAATCTCGTGCTAAAACAATTGTTGAGCTTGTTGATAATTCCTTATTTTATTTTGATGGAATGTTTCCTACATTGGATCAAAAAGCACTAGCTTTAGTAACTTCAGATACAAAAAAATGGTTATTAGATTTAAAAGAAAAATTATCTCTTTTACAAAATTGGAATACACAATCTATAGAAAATGAAATACGAGTATATATAACAGAGAATAATTTGAAATTGGGTGATATTGCCCAGCCTATGCGTGTTGCCTTAACAGGCAAAACTGTTTCACCAGGTGTTTTTGAAATATGTGATGTTTTGGGCCAAAAAGAAACTTTAAAAAGACTTTCTTTATTTAATTTAATTGAGATTTAACAAGGGGATTTATGATGGTAAAAATGAAACAAAACAATAAAGGTAATGGTTTAAAAAAAACATCAAAAGATTTGGTAACTATTATTGATCATGGTACGGGGAAAGAATTTGATTTACCTGTCTTACATGGTACATTAGGTCCTAGAGTTATTGATATACAATCCCTATATTCAAAACATAATTTGTTTACATACGACCCTGGTTTTACAGCAACCGGAAGTTGTAATTCGAAAATCAGTTATGTTGATGGTGAAAAAGGTGTTCTTTTACACCGGGGATATCCGATTCAAGATTTAGCCAGTAAAAGTGATTTTATGGAAGTATGTTATCTTCTTTGGCATGGTGAGTTACCCAATAAAAAACAAAAAGTTGAATTCGTTCATAATATTACTAATCACACAATGGTACATGAGCAGTTACAATTTTTTTATCGTGGATTTAGACGTGATGCACATCCTATGGCAGTTATGATGGGTGTTGTTGGTGCTTTATCAGCTTTTTATCACGATAGCACAGATATAAGTGATCCCCAGCAACGTTTAATTGCATCCCATCGCTTAATTGCAAAAATGCCAACACTTGCTGCCATGGCTTATAAATATTCAACAGGCCAACCTTTTATTTATCCACGCAATGATTTAAGTTATGCGGGAAATTTCTTAAATATGACTTTTGCTGTACCAGCCGAACAATATAAAATTAATCCTGCGGTGGAAAAAGCTATTGATAAAATATTTATCTTACATGCTGACCATGAACAAAATGCATCAACCTCAACAGTACGGATTGCAGGATCAAGTGGGGCAAATCCTTTTGCCTGTATTGCAGCTGGCATCGCGTCACTTTGGGGTCCAGCCCATGGAGGTGCTAACGAAGCTGTTTTAACTATGTTAAAACAAATAGGTGATAAAAAAAGAATCCCAGAATTTCTTAAAAAAGCTAAAGATAAATCTGATCCATTTAGGTTAATGGGATTTGGCCATCGTGTTTACAAAAATTATGATCCACGTGCAACTGTTTTACGCAAATCATGTCATGAGGTTTTACAGTCACTAGGTATTCGAAAAGAACCTTTGTTAGATCTGGCTATGGAATTAGAAAAAATTGCCCTAGAAGATGATTATTTTATTCAAAAGAAATTATTTCCGAATGTTGATTTTTATTCTGGCATTATTTTACAGGCAATTGGTTTCCCAACTTCTATGTTTACGGCTTTATTTGCGCTTGCAAGAACTGCAGGATGGGTTGCCCAATGGAATGAAATGTTTGAAGATCCTTTACAAAAAATTGGACGCCCACGCCAACTTTATACCGGATATAAACAACGTTCTTATACACCCTTGTTACAAAGAAAGTAAAAATTGTTTGATATACATTGGCCAAGGTTTGCGCTTCAACCCTATGAATGGAGTCAAGCACCAGAAATGACCTCTCGCAAGTGGCCAAACAGGAGCTAACCTTATAGGCAAATTCACATAGCAGGAGGGTTTTATCCAATTCATTCCTGCTCATTTTTGACTTTGTATCTCCGTCAAGGTTTGTGGCTTAATATCCATGAAATCAAGCACTTATTCTTTCATCTCACGGGCGATAAGACCGCAGCCAAATTCAATTAATTGGTTGATCAAGATTAATTTACCGTAGTCAATATAGGCAATAATTGAAAATCGTGAATATATGATAAATCAGTCATTACTATCGAAGGTAAGAATTATCTAGGCTGTTAATAATATATGGCAATCCAATAAATATAAATCAATTAACAACAGAAATAATATTTACCTCGAATAAAAACGGTGAAATTAAAGATTATAAAAATTTTTCAAATAGCTATTATTAAAAAACCAACCATAGATTAAGGAGGTGTAATACGAACGGCTTCCACGGCTACCCCGTCTTGTGTCCAAATAAAAGTATATCCCTTAGGAGTAATTTTAGGTGTCAATAAAGCATCAATGTTTAAAGGATAAAAATCGCCTTTACTATCGTAACCAAGAGCAATTTTAGACTCACCAGCAGCTTGAAAATAAAGCTGTTTGTTTTTATAGCTAAGCTGAACATTGACCCCGTCTACCACATATGACCCTTGTAAGGCGGAAAGCAATTTTTTTTTGGGAGTGGTTACTAGGCGCGGTGTCTCTAACGGTTGGTTCTTATCCATTAAATGCAATCCTAGACTTCCCAATCCGCCAAAATTGCCGAAGGTAGTATCAGCCAAGATTATCACGGCACGTTGGTCAGCCCGATTAATCGCGATAAAAGAAGAAAAACCACCCGTTCCCCCTTCATGTGCAATCCAAGAATGTCCATCAAGTGACATAATAATCCAGCCTAATCCCATATCTGGAGGCCCCCCATGTTCGGCAGCAGAACTAACCAAAATTTGTGTTTTTTCCAACGCTGGGGTAATTGGGGAAATAATCTGACCTAATTGTCCTTTTGCATATTGGATCATATCTTGTAATGAAGCGCGTACGCCGCCCACCCCGGCAAGGCTAGTCATAAAGTTCCAAGCTGGTACAATTTTTCCTCCTGGAATATGGCCCTTGGCCTCTGTTCTTGAGCGCCGAATTGAAAGGGTGGCGTTATTCATTTTTAAGGGAGTAAATAATTTTTTTTGCAATAAAGTATCAAGCGATTCGCCACCGATATTAGTAATCGACAACGACAAAAGCATAGCACCCAGGTTGGAATAATTCCACGCTGTTCCTGGTTCGTGATTTAACGTAATGGTTCTAAGGGAGTTGCGTAAAATGACTTCCGAAAAATTCGCATACGGATCATCAGGATTTGTCGGTAAAAAATCTGATGGTAAACTTGGTAATCCGCTGGTATGAGTAGCCAGATGGATTAATTGGATAGCTTTTCCGGCAAAAGTCGGCACTGAAAAACCTACGGGCAAATGATTGATAACCGGATCATTGAGGGTAACTTTCTTAGATAATACAAAATCAGCCAATAAAGCTGCTTGCATTGTTTTCGTCACCGAGCCTATTTCAAAAACGGTATTTTTATTGTAGCCCCGATCATGAGAAGGATTTGCACAGAAAAAGGTTGGGGTTGTTTTTACACCCTCAATAACCGCCACTGCCAAACACACATCCGTGCGATCATGAAAAAAGCGTTTTTTAACAATTGTGGCTAATTCGGTCGGGGTTAGGGTTTTTGTATCTGTTTCCAAGATGGGATTGTCTGAAGTACAAGAGGAAATGAATCCTACCAATATTATCGTAGCTAATATTCTAACAAATCTTTTCATAGAATTACCCACAAGGAAGGAGTGAATTTGATGTACGTGATATTGTTTTTAAGCACACAAATCATAAAGAATTTTGGAATTAAATAAAGTAAAAAAATACATTAAAAATAATATATCTTGAATCTCATATATCTACTACTTTAAAACCGGATTGTTGGCAGTAAAACGATAGGTTATATTAATTCAGGAAAAAAGCTTATAAAAAAAGCAGGTGAGAAAGATTATTTTACGATAAGGAAAATTCTCCTACTTACTAGATTAGTGCTATAATAAGGGATGATACTAACAGCGAGGATCATTTGTTATGGGATTATCTGATGCCTATAAACCTTTCCCTATTTATACAGAATTAGGGGAAGAGTTTTATGATGAGGTTAAAGCGGCTATTTTCCCACAACATATACTTCGTTATCGGAACTCTTTTTGGTCACAAAAATTAGGTTTTGGGCAATTATCTGATTATGAATGGGGTAAGTATTTTGGAAATTTTGAACCTTTACCTAATAATTTGGATAAACCTTTATCTTTAAGATATCATGGACATCAATTTCGGTATTATAATCCAGATCTTGGTGATGGGCGTGGTTTTTTATATGCCCAAATTCAAGACATTGAAAATAACCGCATATTAGATTTAGGCACAAAAGGAAGTGGACAAACACCCTGGTCAAGGAACGGGGATGGAAAACTAACTTTAAAAGGTGGGGTAAGAGAATTATTAGCCACAGAAATGTTAGAAGCTCTTGGTGTTTATACATCAAAAACTTTTAGTATTATTGAAACTGGTGAACAGCTTTATCGGAATGATGAACCATCTCCAACCAGATCTTGTGTCTTGGTACGTTTAAGTCATTCTCATATTAGAATTGGTACTTTTCAACGGTTTGCATATTTAGGTGAAACAGAAAATATTAAAAAACTTATTCAATATACTACTAAATATTATTATCCAGATTTATTTGATTTAGATTTAGAGCAACAAACTAAAAAGCTTTTTCAAAAAATTGTTGAAAATTGTGCCTTATTAACTGCATCATGGATGGTTGTTGGATTTGTACATGGTGTTTTAAATACAGATAATATTAATATCATGGGTGAAAGTTTTGATTATGGACCGTATCGTTTTCTACCCTATTTTGATCCAGATTTTGTTGCAGCATATTTTGATCATTCGGGACTTTATAGTTATGGAAGACAACCAGAAGCTGTTTATTGGAATCTAGCAAGATTGGCAGAGACATTTATACCGTTATCAAATCAACAAGAGCTTGAGAATATTCTTATATCTTTTTCTCCTTTATTTGTTCAAGCATGGCGGTATCTATTTTTTAGAAGATTAGGAAGGAAAGATTTCAATAATCAACAAAGTAATGATTTGATTGAAAAAACCTTTTCTTTTTTAAATCAAACAAAAATGCCTTTTGAGCAATTCTTTTTTGATTGGTATGGTAGTCATGAACGTTATGTAAAAAGCCCATTTTGTAATCTTTACCAGTCTGATAGTTTTATGGATATTAAAAATTTATTGCATAATCATATTTTAACTAAGACAAATGTACATTCCCATGATTATTTTAAAAATTCTATATGTTGTTCTCTTGTTATTGAGGAAATAGAAAAAATATGGGAAGCAATTGATAAAAAAGATGATTGGTCATTACTTTATAATAAAATTCATGATATCCATATTATGAAAAAGGCCTATCAATTTAACCCCATTACAAATTTTGATCAAATTTCTAAAGACGCCATAATGTAATATTTTTAGGACATTGTTGGGGATCAAGGCTTGATTTAATATCCATAACTATACCTTGGTCTAATAAAATTTTATCAAATAATTTCCAATTTTGATCACAATATTGTTTATGGGGCACCGCCAAAATAACGCAAGAGGCAGGTTTTAATTTGTCGAAAGATACTAAATTAAGTTGATATTCTTCATAAACAAAATTTGGATCTGCTAAAGGGTCTGCAATTTGAACATCAATGTTAAAAGATTTTAATTCATGCACGATATCTGTAACGCGTGTATTACGTATATCAGGCACGTTTTCTTTAAAAGTTAATCCAAGAATTGTGACCAATGGCTTTGAGGACCAGGTTTTATTATTTAATAATCTTATTGCTTCATGGGCTACAAATTGACCCATGCTGTCGTTAATACGACGCCCTGCTAAAATAACCTCTGGATGATAATTTACTTGTTCAGCACGATGGGTCAAATAATAAGGATCCACCCCAATACAATGACCTCCAACTAAACCCGGTGTAAATTTTAGAAAATTCCATTTTGTTGATGCTGCATTTAATACTTCTTGTGTATCTATATCTAATTTATGACAAATAAGGGCAAGTTCATTCATAAGTGCGATATTAAGATCACGCTGTGTGTTTTCTATAACCTTTGCCGCCTCTGCAACACGGATATTGGGCGCAGAATAAATTCCAGCTTTTACAATTGACGCATAAACATCAGCAACAATTTTTAACGTTTCAGGATTATTGGCTGACACAACTTTAATTATATTTTCAAGGCGATGGACACGGTCACCAGGATTAATACGTTCCGGTGAATATCCTATACCAAAATCAATTCCAGCTTTAAGATTAGAAAGCTTTTCTAAAATAGGTAAACATTCTTCTTCAGTGGCACCTGGG
>JAIBAD010000032.1 GCA_019695395.1 Alphaproteobacteria bacterium | reverse complement strand
CCTATCGGCAGAGGGTAAGGTATTTGATAAATCCGGGATAACGAATGGGATAAATACGGGAAACCCTGCATATAACCCCATGAATAAATCTGGGGATAGGTCAGGGGATAAAAATGTGGGTGGGTTTCATCCCACCGCCACGACGCAACCCACTGGTGTGATGTTGGATGGGGGTATGGGGGATGATACCCTAACCGGCAGTGATGGCGATGATTGGTTGATCGGTAATAGTGGCAAAGACACATTAAAGGGTGGATCTGGCAATGACCGTCTCTTCATCGATGCTGACGACAGCATAATAGATGGGGGTGATGGGTATGATGTGGCGGTTATTAATGATGATCGGGGTGTAAATCTTGATGTTGCCGCGGGACATATTGAGGCTGTGCAGGGGGACAATGGCAATGATGTGTTGGATGCATCTGGCTATAAAGCTGGGGATAAATCGGTTAATAATACTGGGATAAATGTGACTAGGATAAAAAAGATTATATTGAAGATCCGGAACGTTGCCAATGACGACAAAAGGAAACACACAGCCGAGGGCCACAGATATGCAGCTTGATAAAAGGAATGAATCGCCTAGGATAAAGGTAATTTTACAAGGGAACATAACTATCATGATTAAAACAGCAGTTAAAGTATTATGTGTGCTTGGATTTATTTTACCCATTCACTTAATGGCAGAAGAGTCCCAATCACCGTATTCGAAAGAATTCCAGAATTTTTGGGGAAGAGAGTTTCCAGAGAATTATGATATTTGGAATTATTATGATTTTGGAAATGATATAGGTGTTTTAGCCACGGTAGAATTACCTAATAACATTTTTGAAACCAGGTTAATTTATTTAGGAAGTGGTAAAGAAGAGGTTATTGAACGTCGTAAAGGTGATGAAACAGTTAATTTGGGTTTAGAAAAAAAGTTTCTAGACAATAATAAAGATAAAGAAATCACGGGAGAAAATAATTTATTACCTAATGGGTGGGTTATTGAGGATGGGAATGACAGGCTAGGTAATTGTACGGCGGTTTATGATAATTATCTTAAAGGTCAAAAAGGCAGTAATAGCTTTGAAATGATGCTGATTCTTGAACTGAAGAAACCTGCTATAGAACCAACGGGTAATGAACCGTGTGGTGAATTAGGTGGTGATGATTGGCAGGTTAGACAAATCAGAACTAAGTTATTTCAAATACCTTATGAAGGGCCATTTATTTTAAAAGATGGAACATTTTTAATTAGATTACCAACCGAAGATAATCAAGGCAAAAGTAATGTTGCTGCGCATCTTATACGCTTTAATCCTGATTTTACTTCACCTTATTTTAAGACATTAAAGGGATACAAAATGGTTGATTATAAACCCATTAAGGATTTCTACAAAAAAGCATTTGATGTTTATAGTGATCCTAATCCAAGAGAATTTATGGTTCCTAAATCGTGGAAAAAGAAAAAGATTATTAATGCTGAAGATTTAAAAAATTTTGAAGATTATAGTCAAGATCTGATTCAGGCTCCACCAATTTATATGTTTGTTGCTTGGACTTATAACTATTTAAAAACTGCCCCAAATTGGACCCTACCTGAAGGAGATAAAGAATGAGTAATTTACCAGATCACATTAAAGAAATTATAGTTGAAACAATTAAAAAGAATGAAGGTGGCAAAGTAGATGGAAAGTATATTTTAGGTGCTGCGCGAAAAGGACAAAGTGGTTTTAGTTTTGGGGAGTATCAAACTGATTTTTCTAAAAACGCACAAAATAAAATTAACGGGATTACACTTGAAAGTTACTTTGATAAGTTATTAAAGAATACTCGAGCAATAACAGGATTAAGTGATACGCAAATTAAGACAATTATTGAAAATATTGATGATTTAGTTGGTCCTGGTAATAACTCTAATCCAGTTTTTGGTTTTAAGACCCAAATTGAAACGGCTTTAAACACAAAACAAGGTGAACAATTTGTTAAAATGTGGGATGCCTTTCAGGAAGCGAAGGCTTTTGGTGCAATGGGTGATGTATTTACTGCCATGGGTAAGTATTGGAGCGTCGATGATATTGTCGGTAATATATCACCACGTGGTATAGCCGCATTGGCAACCTGGGCCAATATGTCTGGATCTGGCAATTTAACAGCGGCCGCCAAATATTTGAGTGGTGGTGTTATTAATCTTAAAAATGGTCAAAATATTAGCTATGGGTATGGTATACCTAATAGCGCAGACGTGATTAATTATGTCCTTAGTCAAGATTATTATCGAAATAATCCCAAAGCAGCAGAACGTCTTATGTCAGAGATTGATGCAATGACTCAATCCTATTATGAAAAGATTTGGGGTAAGCCAGATGAATGGACCAAAAGTGTGTATGGGGGTAAGAATCCTTATGCGGTGGCAATTGGATTATCCGAGGTGGGTGGTTTAAGTGGCAGCCGGGCCTATGACCGTAATACCAAAGATTACCGTGATTATGTTGACGTTAAAGGTAAAAATGATGGACGTGATCCGTATCGCGATAGCAAATGTTTCGTGGCTGGTACATTAATCAGTATGGCGGATGGAACTAAAAAACCTATTGAACAGATACGCGTAGGAGATATGGTTCTATCCTACCAACGTTTGATGGACCACCCTATTGGTAAGAGAGTAACTTTTACCAGCCGTCGGGAGGAACAAAGCCTATATCAATTAACAACAATGGATGGACGTACTTTTAGAGCCACAGGTGAACATCCATTTTTAACGACAGCTGATATTACTAAGCCTGTATATAAAGCATTAAAAGATCTTACTACCCAAGATATGTTAGTAAGTGAAGGTGGCCGTGAAATAAGAATTAAAGATGTTCGGGCCCTTCCAGAAACAGCAACTGTTTATAATATTACGGTTGAAGAGTATCATACCTATATTGCTGAAGGGATCAGAGTCCATAATTGGAAACCGATTGTAGTAGATTTAGATGGAGATGGAATTGAATTAATTGGTGTTGAGGATAGCCGCACCTTTTTTGATGTGAATGATGATGGATATGAAGAAAATGTTGGATGGGTTGACCGCGATGATGGTTTTGTGGCGATTGATCTTAATAATGATGGAAAGATAACAGCCAAAGAAATTGCATTTGCTTCGCAAACAACTGAAGATGATACTGACTTGGAAGCTATGGCTAAATTGTACGACAGTAACAAAGATGGTGTATTGAATTCTAGTGATGCTGATTGGAATAAATTTCGTATATGGCAGGATATGGATGGGAATGGTGTAACTGATGAGGGTGAATTAAAAACCCTAGATGAATTAAATATCCAATCCGTCAAATTAACCAGTGATCATAAGAAAGAAGAAAGTGGAAGCAATATAATACACGGTCAAACTATTTATACTAAAAAAGATGGATCCACAGGAATTGCAGGCGATGTGGAGTTTGATCAAAGTGATCAAAGCTTTGCTTATGATCAAGTGAATGGTGGTGTCATTGTTAGGGTCAAGGATAGTGATCGAGGAATGTTTTTTGCTGATGATCATTCAAACGCACCTTATCAATTAGAGGCAGAAAGTTCAGGAATTGCAGCAGCTTACGGCGCAGATGGGAATGATACCTTTACCAATAATGGAAAACTTGGTGTTACTTTTGATGGGGGTATGGGGGATGATACCCTAACCGGCAGTGATGGCGATGATTGGTTGATCGGCAATAGTGGCAAAGACACATTAAAGGGTGGATCTGGCAATGACCGTCTCTTCATCGATGCTGACGACAGCATAATAGATGGGGGTGATGGGTATGATGTGGCGGTTATTAATGATGATCGGGGTGTAAATCTTGATGTTGCCGCGGGACATATTGAGGCTGTGCAGGGGGACAATGGCAATGATGTGTTGGATGCATCAGGTTATAAAGCTGGGGATAAATCGGTTAATAATACTGGGATAAATGTGACGCTGGCCCAAGGAGTAACTTTAGATGGTGGGGCTGGGGATGATCGATTGCTGGGTGGATCTGGGGATGATGTTCTATCGGGTGGTGTGGGTTCGGACTTTATCCTGGGGGATGAGGGTGATGATACCATTGTGGCGGATGAGGATGACCAGATTGATGGGGGTGATGGGATCGATACGGTGATTTACCAGGGAACTGGGGTTACCCGCAATGCGGCCTCCCTCCATGCGGAAATCATCCTTGGATCTGGTGGGGATGATGCATTGACGACGGATGAGGATCATGTGGTGGCATTGTTTGGTCAGGGTGGGGATGACCATCTGGCGGGATCACGCGGTGGGGATACTCTTTCAGGTGGCACCGGGGACGATACGATATCGGGTGGATCTGGGAATGACACGTACCGTTTTGGTCGTGGTGATGGGGTGGATGAGGTTTCCGATCAAGATCATTTTACGGGCACTGTGGGCCATATTCAGGAAAGTTGGAGGGACGTAACCGCGCAATATCAATATACGAATGTGGGCAGCCGGGTTGAAGGTCACGGGGAAGAAAAAGAAATTGTGTATTATGAATATGAGGCAACTGGGTCCCAAAATGTTAAGATCCTGGATTACAAGATTATAGAGGATGCCGAGGATATCCATCTGGATGGCGGTCTGGATACGATCGAGCTTGACCCCGGCATCACAAAAGACGACCTTATATTCGAAATACGGGGCAACGACCTGTTAATTGGGATAAAGCCAAAAGCAAATGAGTCAACCGAATTTGTTGATTGAGATTAACTCCAAACCTCGTATTTTGGAAGTTTGGAGTTAATAGAAGGAAGCAAGTGAAAATTTTATAACAGAAAGGATACCTTATATATAAATATAAAATAATTAATTTTAATTAACGTATTATATTTTTTTCGTATAAAATTTCTAAAAGCTTTTTAGCTGCAAGTGTACTTAATGATATATCATTTACGGTTACCCTTTTTGCATAGTTTTTATAGCCAACTGTTAATATTTTTTTATAAACCATGTAATAACCGACATATGTTTTACCATTTACAGATTGTCTGACAACAGATTCATATTTGGGTTTATATCTTATAGCCATATTATTGATCCATCTTAATAAAATTATTGAATTGAAATTTAGATTTATATTTAAGATTATTAAATTTTTATTAAAATTAAATAAAATAAGTTTAAATAATATATGCATGAGGATGGGTATAAACGTAGAAATGAAGAAAAATAATTAATAGTGGTTTGAATAGATCTTTATAGTATCCCCACTAATAGTCATATACAGTTTAAAATTATCAATAAGTTGCGGTTAATAATAAAGTTGAGATAAAAATACAATAGAATAAATATAATGATAGCGTATGTATAATTTACAAAAAAATTACTTGATATTGATTTTATAAATAACCTTTTAATATATTTATTTAATAGTTATCCACAGATTTATTAATTAAGTTTTTGTTTTAAATAATCATCTAATTTTTCTTTAGTTTTTTGATTAATATGTAGTCCAAGTTTTGTTCGCCGCCATAATATATCTTCACTAGTTTGGGCCCATTCATGTTTAATTAAATAATCAATTTCTATGGTATATAAATCATCACCCAAATTTATTCCCATATCATGTATAGAAGAAACATTATTTAATAATTGATAAGTCAAAGTGCCATAAGTACGCGCATATCTATGAATTAAACTTTCTGGTAACCACAAAAAATCATTTGATAATTTTTTAAAAAACTTAGATATATTTTGCTCTTTTATATCACCGCCTGGCAAAATACTTTTTGCTGTCCAATTTGATTTCAAGTTTGGAAAAAATGGTTTTAATTTTTCCATAACATGTTCTGACAGTTTTCTGTATGTCGTAATTTTACCACCAAAAATTGATAACAAAGGGAGATTATGATAATTATCAAGATGCAAAACATAATCCCTAGTAACGGCAGAGGCATTTTTATGTGCGTCATCATAAAGAGGTCTAATACCACTATAATGCCACTTTACATCATCTGCACTGATTACTTTTTTAAAATAACTTGAAACAATATGGCATAAATAATTTATTTCTTCTTGTGAAACATTTGCCTGCCCAAGAGTTTCCTTATTAACAGATATGTCAGTCGTACCAATAAGCGTATAATTTTGTTCATAGGGAATGGTAAAAACAATTCTTTTATCTTTGTTTTGTAAAATATATGCATGTTGACCATCGTAAAGTTTAGGAACAATAATATGGCTTCCTTTAGTTAAACGTAAATGATAATCAGATTTTATATTTGCTTTATTTTCTATAAAATCTGTAACCCATGGTCCCGTAGCATTAATTAATATTTTTGCTTTAATTGTATAATATTCTTGGGTAAGTTTATCTTTTAAAGTAATAGACCAATTATTATGAATACGTTCAGCTTTAGTACATAAAGTTCTAGTTTTAATGATTGCCCCTTTATTGTATGCGTCTAAAGCATTTAATATAACTAAACGGGCATCATCAACCCAGCAATCTGAATATGTAAAACCTTTTGTAAAAGAAGATTTCAAAGCATTGCCGAATATAGTATTTGTAAGATCAACTTTTTTTGAAGCTGGTAATATTTTACGGCCACCCAAATGATCATACAAAAAAAGTCCCAATTGTATCATCCATATAGGCCGCAAATCTTTATGGTGTGGTAAAACAAAATTTAACGGCCAAATAATATGCGGGGCTAATTTTAAAAGTATTTCTCTTTCTATGAGAGATTCACGAACTAAACGAAATTCATAATATTCTAAATACCGTAGTCCCCCGTGAATAAGTTTTGTGCTAGATGAAGAAGTAAAGTTTGCTAAGTCATTTTGTTCAATTAAACAAACGGACAATCCACGTCCTGCTGCATCGCGGGCAATTCCAGTTCCATTAATTCCCCCACCTATGACAACAAGATCAAAAATTTTACTATTTAAGGAGTGGGATTGATTAAAATTTTCTGACATAATAAAAATAATAAATATAGTTTAAACTAATTCATATTACTGGGCTTGAAAAGCATAGTAAATAAGCTTTATAGTATAATTTTAAATCTTCCTATAGTTTTTAATTATAAAAAATTATGAGTGATAAATCTTACATTTTGACAATAGATCAAGGTACTACAAGCACAAGGATAATCCTTTTTAATCAAGAAGGTAGATTTATTGATTATGTTCAAAAATCTCATCAACAATTTTTTCCTCATAATGGATGGGTTGAACATAATCCAGAAGAAATTTGGAAAAATGTTTATAATTTGGGAAAAGAAATTTTATTAAAAAATAATCTAACAGCAGAATCTATTTTGACTATTGGTATTACTAATCAGCGTGAAACTACTATTTTATGGAATAGAAAGACAGGTAAAGCAGTTTATCCAGCTATTGTTTGGCAAGATAGACGTACTGCAGAATGGTGTGATCATTTTAAAGAGCAAGGATTAGAAAATAAAGTTATTCATAAAACTGGGTTAGTATTAGACCCTTATTTTTCTGTATCAAAAATTGCTTGGATTCTTAATAGTGATAAAAATTTAAAACAAGCTGCACAAAAGGGTGAAATTGCTTTCGGTACAATGGATAGTTTTCTTCTATGGCATTTAACAGAAGGTAAAGTTCATGCGACCGATGTTACTAATGCTTCTCGTACTTTACTTTATAATATTCATGATAAATGTTGGGACCTAGAATTATTGTCTTTATTTGATATCCCTATAAAAATTTTACCAGCAGTTTTACCTAATAGTTTTTTGTTTGGGTATACAAGCAAAGATTTGTGGGGTGCTGCAATTCCTATCACTGGCATGATTGGTGATCAACAAGCAGCTCTTGTTGGGCAAGCTTGTCTGAAAGAGGGTATGATCAAAGCAACTTATGGGACTGGTGGCTTTATATTAATGAATATTGGTAAAGAAGCAAAAATTTCTGAACAAAAATTACTTACAACTATAGCTTATCAAACGAATGATGCTTTTGCTTATGCATTCGAGGGTAGTTTTTTTATGGCTGGTGCTTCTGTTGAATGGCTATGCGATAAATTAGAATTAGTAAAAAATGCACATGAAACGGAAATTCTGGCAGCTTCGCTTGAAGATAATCAAGGGGTTTATCTTATACCTGCATTTACAGGTCTGGGTGCACCATATTGGGATCCTTATGCGCGTGGTGCAATTATTGGTATGACGAGAGCAACAGGCAAAGCAGAAGTTGCACGTGCAACCTTAGAATCAGTTGTATATCAAACCAAAGATTTATTAGATATTATGATTCAAGATAGTGGTATTAAGCCAATAGTTTTACGTGCGGATGGTGGAATGGTACACAATAAATGGCTTATGCAGTTTCTTGCAGATATTTTAAGTATTAATGTTGATATTCCCTCATATCATGAAACAACTGCTTTAGGTGCATCTTATATTGCGGCATTAGGTGGTGGTCTTTTGAAATCTTCTGATGATGTTATGAAATATTGGTATAAACATCATTCTTATCAACCAATAATGGTTGAAAAACAGCAAAAAATTTTATATAAAGGTTGGCTTTGTGCTCTTCAACGCATTCAAACAAATTCTATGAATTAAAACCTTTATAAAATGGCTCTAAAACTTTTACCTAATCATAATGTTACAGATGTTCAAGTGGAAGAATTAGATTCACCTAGCCAACTTATTGGTAAAAGTACACAACATATTTATGATTGGTGGTTACATTTTATTGATAAAGGTATGCCTGATCGGGAAGATTTTGATATTATTAATCATGCAGTTTTTGCTCCAAATCTTTATTTAGCAAAGCAAATTTCTCCAGGTTATTTTAAAATGCTTATTAATGGCGAAAATGTAATTCGTATGATTGGGGCAAATCATATGGGTGCAAAAATTACAGCACAAGCGGATGGGACCTATAGTGAAAGACTTGCTATTTACTATCAAGCAATTTTAGATCACCAAATATGTTGTAGATGTCGTGGTCAATTAACTATGTTGGGACGTAGTCATGTGCGTTTTGAATCAGTTGATTGTCCTTTAAGTTCGAAAGATGGGCTTGGATATGTTGTTGGCGCAATGGATACAATATAATTTATGATAAATAATTCAAATGATCGTCTTAAGATCTTTGTTCATAAAAAATTTTTAAAAAGAATTTTATCTGGCCATCCTTGGATTTATTCTAATGAAATTGTAACTGATCATAAAAATCGACTTATACCTTCTGGATCTGTTGTTGGTGTGTATCAATCAAATGAACAATTTATTTGCTGGGCAATATATAATCCCCATACATTAATTGCAGCACGTATTTTATCATATGATTATTCAATAAAAATTGATGTTAATTTTTTTGCGCATCATTTTAAAAATGCTTTAGCATTAAGGGAAAAAATATTTACAGAACCTTATTATCGGCTAATTCATGCTGAAGCAGATAATTGCCCAGGACTTATTATAGATAGATATGATAATATTTTAGTTGTACAAATAAATATATCTGGTATGGATTTGTTATGGCCAATTGTCGAAGAAGCTTTAGTAAAAATTTTAAAGCCTAAAACAATTGTTTTACGTAACGATAGTACGGCACGTACTAAAGAAGGATTGCCGTTAGAAATAAAACAACTGTATACGCCAATAACGGAACCTTTGCAAATCATTGAAAATGATCTTTATTTTTTTATGGATCCTATTCAAGGCCAAAAGACGGGATGGTTTTACGATCATCGTGATAATAGATTAATGATCGCTAAACTTTCAAAAAATAAATCTGTTCTTGATTGTTATTGCCATAGTGGAGGATTCTCAATTAATGCATTGGCACGGGGTGCACATTTTGTTATGGCTATTGATCGTTCTGAACACGCTTTAAAATTGGCTCAAATGTCTTTACACGCAAATAATTTAAAAAATGATAGTTGTCAGTTTATTTTGGGAGATGTAATGGATGAATTACAAAATTTGATTAGTCAGAATAAAAAATTTGATATTATTGTTCTTGATCCACCTGCCTTTATAAAAAATAAAAAAGATATTCCTCAAGGAAGCAGGGCATATCGAAAACTTGCTAAATTAGCTGCTCAATTAGTAAATCCTCAAGGATTTTTATTTTTTGCATCATGCTCTTATCATATGGATGTACAAAATTTTTCTAAGCAAATTGCTAGTGCAATTCACAGTATTGGACGTAAAGCACAGATCATTGCAAAAACAAGTACAGCGGCAGATCATCCTCTTCATCCTTTTTTGCAAGAGAATGATTATTTAAAAGCGCAGTTAATTTATTTTCCTAAATAAAAAAGAAACTAGTCTCCAAAACATATACCCAACCCTCGGGCTGTTTTAACTAAAGTATCCTCTAAATTAATTGTTTGATAATATTGGATACCTTCGTAAATAGGAATATCTGTTACTTTTCTATTTTTCCATATAACAAGACGATCAAATTTTTCTTGGGCAATTAAATTAACCGCATGAACGCCAAATGCGGAGGCAACAATTCTGTCTTTAGCATTGGCTTCTGCGCCTCTTTGAACATGACCTAAAATCGTCACACGTGTTTCTGCATCTGTTAATTTGCTTATATTTTCGCTAATGTAATAGCCAATACCCCCATATGTCGGACTACCCCCACTATGCATAGTCATTAAGGGTTCACCCAATTCTGTTTTGACTGCTTCTGCAACAATAATTAAAGCAAAATTACGTCCTTTTTGTTTAATATTTTGGATATGGGATGCAATCTTATTAAATTGATAAGGAATTTCTGGTATAAGGATAACATCAGCTGCTCCAGCAATTCCAGCTGCTAAGGCAATATGTCCTGCATCTCGACCCATCACTTCTAGAATCATGACACGGCTATGACTTGCAGCAGTGGGTTGTAACTGATCAAGTGCTTGGGTTGCTATGGAAACAGCTGTTTCATATCCAATAGAAATTTCTGTTTGACCTATATCATTATCAATAGTTTTGGGAATAGCTACAAGATTTAATTTTCCTTGTTCAGCTATATCACGTAATATTTTCAAACTACCATCACCACCAACCCCAATTAAAGCATCAAGTTTTAATTGATGATATGCTTCAATTATTTCTTTTGTACGATTAAGAAGTTTCCCATCTTCGGTTGGAAAGAAAAAAGGATTATTTTTATTTGTTGTACCTAGGATAGTACCACCTTGTCTTACAAGGTTGCTATTTAAATGTTCTGAGGTTAAATTGATATAATCATAAGGATTGCAAAGTAATCCTGCTGTACCATTTTTTATACCTAAAACGTTCCAGTTATAATTATCACAAGCATTTTTTACAACTGAATATATAATGGCATTTAATCCAGCACAATCGCCCCCACTTGTTAATATACCTATTTTTTTAGACATTTTGTTTTATATCATGTTAATATTTTATATAATCTGTTGATTATACAATAAAATGTGAATTGCAATATAATTTTACTGATTTTTCTAATTTTTATTAGAATTTATGAAAAAGAACTTTTAAATTTGTTAAAAAAGAGTTAATATTAAAGAGTCAACAAGATTATTAATGGAGGGTTTATGCAACCCAAAGTAAGCGAATTTAGGAAAGCTTTTTTCATTGTTAATTCAGACATAAAGCAGATCATTCAACAGACGGCAGAAGTGATGCAGGGGTTAGAAGATTTACGTCGGCGCCTAGAAGAGTTAAGGATGGAACACCGGGATCTTGATGAAGTGATCCATCGAATGATGAATGTTGCCCCATTTGATCAAATACAATTGCAACGTTTAAAGAAAAGAAAATTATTGATTAAAGATCAAATCACTCAATTAGAGAGCAAACTATTACCTGATATTATTGCTTAATTTTTTTCTTTATTTGTCTGAATCATCTATGATTTGTTCTTATATTAAAAATGTTTATTTTCCTATTATTTAGGAAAATTGCAATTTACTGATTCTTTTATCTAAAAATTATTTAATTGAATATTCTATTTTGTATGTTGTCTATTAACAATTCTGCTGTTAGATAGAATAGGTAGTTTTTACTTAAAATTAATAGAAATTATCTATAGAATGGCAAACAAAAATACTTGCTTTCAATCTTTAATATTAAAGTTGCAAAATTATTGGGCTGACCAAGGTTGTGTTATTTTACAACCCTATGACATAGAAATGGGCGCAGGTACTTTCCACCCTGCTACTACATTGCGTTGTTTAGGCCCCAAAAGTTGGAAAGCTGCTTATGTACAACCATCGCGTCGCCCAACTGATGGACGTTATGGTGAAAATCCTAACCGATTACAACATTACTATCAATTTCAAGTTATTTTAAAACCATCCCCTACCGATAGCCAAGAGCTTTATTTAAAAAGTTTGGAGGTATTAGGTATTAATCCCTTATTACATGATATCCGCTTTGTTGAAGATGATTGGGAAAGCCCAACATTAGGGGCATGGGGATTAGGATGGGAAGTATGGTTAGACGGAATGGAAGTTTCACAATTTACTTATTTTCAACAAGTAGGTGGATTTGATTGTGTACCATCATCAACGGAATTGACATATGGTCTTGAGCGGTTAGCCATGTTTATTCAAAATGTAGACAATGTTTATAATCTTGATTGGAATGGTGTGGAAGGCAAGGGTTCTATTGCTTATAAAGATGTGTATTGGCAATCTGAAAAAGAATTTTCAGCCTATAATTTTGAATATGCAAATGTAGACTCTTTGTGGAATAATTTTGAAGGTTCAGAAAAAAATTGCCAATTTTTACTTAATTTACCAGAACCTTTAATTTTACCTGCTTATGATCATTGTCTTAAAGCAAGTCATTTATTTAATTTATTAGATGCACGGGGGGTTATTTCTGTTGCAGAACGGCAAAACTATATTGGACGGGTTCGGGCTTTAGCCAAAGCTTGTTGTGAAGCTTGGATTAATTCATCACATAGTTGATTAAAGGCGGTTTATTAAATGGCAGAATTTTTTTGTGAACTTTTATCAGAAGAAATACCTGCACGTATGCAAAAAAACGCAAGGACATTTCTTGAAAAGAATCTCGAAGAAAATTTAAAAAAATATTTTGTACCTTTTACAACAATAAAAATTTATACAACTCCAAGACGAATAAGTTTTGCAATCAATGGTATACCTTTAACCTTACCAGATAGTATAGAAGAAAAAAAAGGGCCAAGAATTGATGCAGCGCAAACGGCTATAGATGGTTTTCTAAAAGCAAATAATTTATCTGATCTTTCACAATGTGAACAGCGTCAAACGGATAAAGGTAATTTCTGGTTTATAAAAATTAAAAAGCATGGCATAAAAGCGTCTATTGTATTAGAAAATTTGATTAAAGATTTGCTTTTGAATTTTGCATGGCCAAAAACGATGCGATTTGGGGAGCAAAGTTTTGTATGGGTAAGACCATTAAAAAATATTTTAGCGATTTTTGATAATAAAATAATTACCAATTTTATAGAATTAAAATCAGACCGTTTTATGATTAATAATGAAACAGTTGGTCATCGTTTTCTTTCACCATCCTCAATTAAAGTAAAAAATTTTGAAGATTATCAAGATAAACTTCAAAAATCATTTGTTGTTGTTGATCCTGAAACCCGCAAAAAAATTATTCTAGAGCAAGCAACCAATTATGCACAGAAATTGAATTTAATTTTTAATCCTGATCCCAATCTTTTAGATGAAGTCATAGGTTTAGTGGAATATCCAGTTGTACTTTTGGGAAAAATAAACCCAGAATTTATGGTTCTACCTCAAGAGATACTTATAACATCTATGCGGCATCATCAAAAATATTTTGTACTTTTTACCAAAGAACAAAAGCTTGCCCCATATTTTTTGGTCGTTGCTAATTTAAGAACGGAAGACGATGGGCAAACTATTTTGGCGGGTAATGAACGTGTTTTAAAAGCAAGATTAAATGATGCCCAATTTTTTTGGGTTCATGATCAGAATATTAAATTAGCTTCACGGATACATGCTTTAGAAAAGATAGTTTTCTTTAAATCATTGGGAACAATGGCCCAAAAATTAGAACGTATTAAATCATTAACTTATAAATTGGCCGAAAATATACATTATAAAAATATAAATAAAATTGATCATGTTATTCCATTGCTTAAAGCTGATTTAACAACTCAAATGGTAGGGGAGTTTCCTGAACTTCAAGGTATTATAGGTAAATATTATGCGTTGAATGAAGGTCTGGACACAGATATTGCGGAAGCAATTGCAGAACATTATGCGCCAAATGGGCCATCGGATCGTTGTCCTACAAATACATTAAGTGTACTATGTGCTCTGGCAGATAAAATTGATACCTTGGTTGGTTTTTTTGCCATTGGACAAAAACCAACAGGTTCAAAAGACCCTTTTGCCTTAAGACGTACAGCACTTAGTATTATTCGTTTAATTTTGGAAAATAACATAAAAATTAAACTTAATGATATATTTTATTATGCTTATTGGGGATATGAAAATACGTTACAAAATTTTGATAAAAATTTACCCAAAGGTCATCAACCCAAATTGCTTATTACTAATATTTTAGAATTTATTGTGGATAGATTCAAAGTTTTATTGAAAGAAAAAAATATCAAGCATGATTATTTAGAAGCAATTTTTGTTGATCAATATGATGATCTAATGAATTTACAATCTCGCTTATATGCTTTTATTGATTTTATAAAAAATGATCATGGTACAATATTGATCAATACAGCCAAAAGAGTTTTTAATATTTTAAATATTGAAGAAAAAAAAGATAATTGTTTGTATGATACACAGTATGATGAATTTCTATTGATAGATGAAGAAGAAAAAAATCTTCATTCTTATGTTATCAAAACTGAAAAAAATATTTTATCAAATCAAAAAAATGAAAATTATAAACAAGTTATGGAAAATTTATTAGAATTACAAAAACCTTTGGATTTATTTTTTGATAAAATTAAAGTAAATGCAGCGGATTCATCATTGCGTATAAATCGATTAAAATTTTTATCAAAGATTAGAACTATATTTAATATTATTGGTGATTTTTCTAAAATTGAAGGATAGAACAATGACAAAATGGGTATATCTTTTTGGTGATCGTAAGACTGAAGGTTCAGCAAAAATGAAAGAACTTTTGGGAGGAAAGGGTGCTAATCTTGCAGAAATGAGCTCTCTTGGATTACCTGTTCCACCAGGTTTTACCATTACAACAGATGTATGTAATTATTTTTATACAAATAATTCTAAATATCCCGAAACGTTAGAGAATGAAGTAAAAGAAGCTCTGTCATATATTGAAAATATGGTTCATGCAAAATTTTCGGATCCAAGCAATCCTTTATTAGTATCGGTACGTTCTGGTGCACGTGTTTCTATGCCAGGTATGATGGATACTGTATTAAATCTTGGTCTTAATGATCAAACTGTTCTGGGCTTAGCAAAAAAAACTAATAATCCACGTTTTGCTTATGACAGTTATCGCCGTTTTTTACAAATGTATGGATCGGTTGTGATGGATATTAGTCATCATCAATTTGAAGATATTTTAACTTTTCATAAAAATAATAAAAAAGTTCATCTTGATACAGATTTGAATGCAGATGATTGGCAAAAAGTTATTGCTGATTATAAAGCAATGATTTTAAATGAAAGCAAAAACTCTTTTCCCCAATCTCCGATGGAACAATTATGGGGTGCAATTGGTGCGGTTTTTAAAAGTTGGGAATCCCCACGGGCGGAAGTTTATCGTAAGATGAATAATATTCCCAATCATTGGGGAACAGCTGTTAATGTGCAGGCTATGGTTTTTGGAAATATGGGTAATGATTGTGCAACGGGTGTTGCTTTTACGCGTGATCCATCAACAGGCGAAAATGTTTTTTATGGTGAATATTTAGTAAATGCCCAGGGAGAAGACGTTGTTGCAGGTATACGTACACCTCAATCTTTAAATTTGATCGGCAAAAAAGCTAACCAATCTACATTACCATGTATGGAAGAAAGCATGGAGGATTTATACAAAGAGCTTTTGGAAGTCCGAACTAAACTTGAACAGCATTATAAAGATATGCAAGATATTGAATTTACTATTCAAGCTAATAAACTTTGGATGCTCCAAACAAGATCTGGTAAAAGAACCGCTGCTGCTGCTCTTAAAATTGCAGCAGATATGGTCAAAGAAAAATTAATTGATGAAAAAACTGCTATATTACGTGTTAATCCATTATCTTTGGATCAACTTTTACATCCATGCCTTGATCCTAAATATCCACGAAAGGTTATGGTTCGTGGATTGCCAGCGTCCCCAGGTGCAGCGCACGGCCAAATTGTTTTTACAGCTGATGAAGCGGAAGCAAAAAATAATAAAAACGAAGCTGTCATTCTGGTTAGAACGGAAACAAGTCCAGAGGATATTCATGGTATGTATGCAGCCAAAGGCGTATTAACATCACGTGGTGGTATGACTAGTCATGCAGCTGTTGTTGCACGGGGTATGGGAAAACCATGTGTTGTTGGTGCAATGCAAATGCGTGTTGATCTTGATAAAAAAACGATTATGGTTGGCGATATAATTCTTAAAGAAGGTGATAAAATCACTATTGATGGGGCAACTGGTGATGTTATGATTGGTAAAATTCCTATGATTCATCCAGAATTATCCCAAGATTTTGTGCAATTAATGTCGTGGGCTGATAAATATCGTCGGTTACGTATCCGTGCCAATGCGGAAACACCTTTAGATACAAACATCGCAAAAAAATTTGGGGCAGAGGGTATTGGTCTTTGCCGGACTGAGCATATGTTTTTTAATGAAGATCGTATTATTGCTATGCGTGAAATGATTTTAAGTGATGATGAGCATAATCGTCGTCGTGCCTTAGAGAAAATTTTACCAATGCAACGTAATGATTTTATTGAACTTTTTACAATAATGCAGGGATTACCCATTACAATCAGGTTGTTGGACCCACCTTTACATGAATTTCTTCCTAAAAAGAATTCTGAATTAGAAGAAGTTGCTAAAGTTTCTGGAACAGGTATTGAAAAATTAAGAGCACGTAGTGCGGCCCTACATGAAGCTAATCCCATGTTAGGGCACAGAGGATGCAGGTTGGGCATTACGTATCCAGAAATTTATGAAATGCAAATACGCGCAATTTTCGAAGCTATGATTGAGGTTATGAAAAAAACCAAACAAACAATTGAACCAGAAATTATGATACCTTTGGTTGCTTGGGATAAAGAATTAGAAATTTTACGTCAATTGGTTATTAACCAAGCAGTATCATTAGAGAAAAAACATAATATTAAATTAATATACAAAGTAGGCACCATGATCGAATTGCCAAGGGCTGCTTTGTGTGCAGATGAAATTGCAAAGCATGCTGATTTCTTTAGCTTTGGTACAAACGATCTTACACAAACAACTTTTGGATTAAGCCGTGATGATTCATCAAATTTTTTACCCGTTTATGAACAGGAAAAGATTATTACCAAGGATCCTTTTGTAACTTTGGATGTGCATTCGGTTGGTCAGCTTATGAAAATTGCATGTGATAAAGGAAAATCCATAAAATCAAATATCAAACTAGGTATTTGTGGTGAACATGGTGGTGACCCAGATTCTATAGATTTTTGTCATAATCTTGGATTAGATTATGTTTCTTGTTCACCATATAGGGTACCTATTGCAAGATTAGCTGCAGCTCAAGCTGCTATTAAGGCAGAAATAAAAAATGACATATCATCAAATTCAACCATAAGAGTTATTGCATAATATATATTTTCAGCATAAACATGAATGGTTAATTATTAATGCCGCCGTAGCTCAGTGGTAGAGCACACCCTTGGTAAGGGTGGGGCCGATAGTTCAATTCTATTCGGCGGCACCATTTAAACCTTTGATTTTATTATATTTTTTTGATTATAAAATAATTTGCTAAAAGTGTAAATATATTCAGGTAAGCACAGGGTAAGCATTAGAACATAATAATTTATAATGTTTTTGCTTTATTAAAACATGGAAAAGAAAACAGAATCTGAATTACTTATTGAACTTTTTGGATTTGATGTTTCTAGTTATGCACCTCAATTCTGGTTGGCATTTAAAGCACTTATTCCTTTAGTTGAAAGATATTGGAATGACCCAAATGTATCTGTTAACGTTAATAGATATGCGAGTATGGAAATTCAAAAAATCCAAGAGCAAAATTTGTTACGTACAAAAGTTATAGAAGCCATTAATAAAGAATATGAAAAACATGGCATGGTTCAGGATTTCGTATCAAAAAGTGTAGCATGATCATTAGCTGTCATTATACGTTCTACTGAATCATCTAAAACAGGACCTAAGAAAAAATAATTTTTATTAAGTATATTTCTAAATATTATACTTCTTGCCTCCATTAGTTAACCTTTATTAATATAAATATATTAAATTTAGTTTTATATATAGGATTAAAAAATGGTAATTGGACCCGGATTAAAATTACCTCAATATATGGATTTATATGATTTCTATCAAAAACTTGGGAAAACTATATTTAAAGACTCTTGGGATGAAGAAGAATATAAATTTAGGGATCAATTAATAAAATATGAAGCTAGTATAGAAGAAAGAGGGTCTACAGCTCTAATTTTTACTTCCAATTGGTTAAATGATTTAGAAACAGTTTTAGATAATTCGGAGTTGATTAATAATATCGCTGATATTCGTAATAAACATATACAATGGTATGAAATCAAAGAATATCTATTAGCAAAAGCAAAAGAGGATGTTTTAAGGCAAATAGAGATAAAAGAACAATCATCAAAGCATTTTTCAATTTCTGCTCATGTAAATATATCGGATTATAATTTTACTCCTCAAAATAAAGATCCTGAAGAAAATTATGAGAAAGCCTATGAGGTTATCTACAATTTTTTTGAAAATAATATTGAGTATGGGTTAAGATATTATTTTACATATTGTTATATGAAGAGGATTTTTTTCAATAGTAAGATATGTATGCATATATTTGGTTTGAAAACATACTTGAAAAAATTAATTCTAGCGATTGGTTCGGAGGAAAAAACTTACGGATAGATTTAATTAAAACCGCTGCAAGTTATAAAGGAAAATATGGGAGAATAGTTGTAAATGAGACGCAAGCTCAACAATTTTTTTCTAAAATACAGCCGATTGAAAAAATCCCAATAACAAAAAATACGTTACTTCCTTCATTAGAGGAACAAGAAGATATATGGGATAAAATTCTTAAATCTCATGGTAAAGCTAATATTAAATGGCCACCAATAGTTACTCTAACAATAGTTGAAATGATTAAATATTATAGTGAATATAAAGCTAAGTTAATGATCAAAAAGGTAATCCAATTGAAATTGGTGCTGTAGTTGTATGGCGTGTCAATGATGCTGCTAAAGCTTCCTTTAATGTAGATGACTATAAAGAATTTGTAGGTAATCAAAGTGAGAGTGCAGTTCGAGCAATTGCTGCCCGTTATCCTTATGATTCTGATAAAGAAACATCGCTTCGTGGTAATGCTGAAGAAATTACTAATAAACTTTTAGAGGAATTAAATCATAAATTATCGACGTCAGGTATTATCATTGAAGATGTGAAGTTATCGCACTTAGCTTATGCGTCAGAAATAGCGACTTCTATGTTACGTAAGCAGCAGGCAGAAGCTGTTTTACAAGCCAGAAAATATTTAGTCGAAAATGCGTTAACTATTGTGGATAATGTTTTAGTACATTTTGAAAAAGATAATAAATTGAATATAGATCCTGGAAAAAAGTTAGAAATTATAAACAATTTGTTAGTTATTTTAACCTCTGATAAAGAAGCAAATCCTGTTATTAATGTTGGGTCATGAACAAAATCATTGGTTTATTATATTTATTAGTATGTCCATCAATTGGATATGCTCAATCATCAAGCAGTTCTTTGCCAATTGAAATTCAGCAAAAGGTTAAGAAGGCAATTCCTATCGTTGATCAAAACAACAAACCAGTGCTGACCTTTATTACACAGAGGTAGTAGATGGAGACACGGTCAAAGGTTATCTCGAACACTTACCATCCACACTTAACCATGTTTCAATTCGGGTTAAAGGAATTGATACGCCAGAAATGCCCCAGCATGCGAAATGTGAAAAGGAAGGCCAATTAGCTCTTAAAGCTAAAGCATTTACAAATGACTATATGGAACATCATAAACAATTAATTATTACGGAAACTGAATGGGATAAATATGGTGGAAGAATAGTTGGGAATATTAAATCTAACGATAATAATTCTTTAACTGATGAATTGATTAAAGCTGGTTTTGGTAAAGCCTATAAAGGTAAAGGAGCAAAGCCTAATTGGTGCAGAAATTAACTTTTGATTCTAGATCAAGAATAAAAAATCAATAAGAATTGATATCATATTAAAATTATTTTACAGAGCAATTTAACTAACTGTTACATCAAAATGGTAACAATTCAGCCATATTATCTTATACATTAATAAAACTAATTTAAATCATGAATATTATGTATTTGTAAATTCATAAAATATATATGTATAGAGAACAGAGCTATTTTGTTGCCTACCTGAAATAATAAAACTTAGATAATTGGGGAATTATCTAAAGAAAGTAAGCAAATAAAAGATTTACATAAAATGGGGGAAAAGACGGTAACTTAA
>JAIBAD010000031.1 GCA_019695395.1 Alphaproteobacteria bacterium | reverse complement strand
CATAGCTATGCAATCTATTGAAGACCAGATAATGCGACACACATGTTTTTCTAAGAGCAATTTAAAAGTTATCCAAGAAATTTTATTAGAACAAACAAAAAGTAAAAAATACCAGAAAATGTTTAATCAAATTAAGGATTGGATGGAGTTATCTTTTGAGGAAAAAAAGGAACAATTAGATTTTTACTGTGGCATATTTTTAGATTCATATGGATTATTAAAAAAAACTTTTTCCTCGGATCTTATAGAAAACTATCCAATTTTAGATGAAACATTTAACCAGGAAGCATTAAGAGTACAAAAATTTTTAAATCAATGGCGCGCATGGCACATTGCGAATTTTACGCGATCTTTTTTAGATTTGGGGAGGATTATTTTACAAACATATGAAAAATTAAAAACTTCCAATTTTGTTTTAACTTATGATGATTTAATTAATAAATCATTAGAATTATTAAGACGTCCTGATATTGCACCTTGGATTTTATACAAATTGGATGGGGGAATAGATCATATTTTGGTTGACGAAGCCCAAGATGTAACGCCGGAACAATGGGCAATTATTACATCTTTAGTTGAAGAATTTTTTTATAATAAAAACTCAGATTCTAACCCAAGAACAATTTTTTCTGTTGGAGATGTTAAACAATCAATTTACAGATTTCAAGGGGCGAACCCGGATTATTTTATAGCTATTCATCATTATTTAAAAGATAAAGCAATTCAATCTCAATCTATGTGGCATGATCTTGAATTGCAAATGTCTTTTAGATCATCTCCTATATTATTACAATTTATTGATATAATTTTTTCCAATCCAGAGGCATCCAAAGGGCTAAAATTAGACAATATAGCTTTAACGCATATACCTTACATTAAAAATAGACCAGGATTGGTAGAACTTTGGCCTCTAGTAAAAAAGGAGAAAAAAGTAGAAAGAAAAAATCCATGGAATGGAATGCTTGATAACACAAAAAATTTATTACCGGCTCATATTATAGTAGCTCAACAAATAGCAAAAAAAATATCTGAAATGATTAATTGCGATTTTTTAGAATGTCGTAATCGTTATGTGCAGCCAGGTGATTTTTTAATTCTAGTACGTAAAAGAAATCAATCAGGATTTGCGGATGAATTAATTAGAGCTTTAAAAAATTATAATATACCTGTTTCTGGTATTGATCGTATAAAATTAACAGACCAATTAGTTATTATGGATTTAATAGCATTAGGGCAATTTGTATTATTAGAAGAAGATGATTTTAATTTAGCCTTAGTCCTTAAAGGTCCATTGGTTGGATTAACTGAAGAAGAACTTTTTGATCTTGGTCAAGGGCGTTCATCAAGCTTGTGGAAAGCCCTGCAAGCTAAAAAACATTTAAATCCTTACAAGGAAGTTTATAAATTTTTAACTAAAATTCTCAATCTTTTTTATGCAGCATCACCTTATGAATTTTATTCAGAAATCTTAAATAAATTAGAAGGTAGAAAAAAACTTTTATCACGTTTAGGTCAAGAAGCAGAAGATGCCCTGGATGAATTTATGAATTTAATTCTTAATTATGAAGAAAAGCAAGGATCTTCTCTTCAATCTTTTTTACAATGGCTTATTAAAAATGATATTGAAGTTAAAAGAGATTTTGAACAAGACAATGTAAATTATGTACGATTTATGACAGTTCATGGGGCTAAGGGGCTTCAAGCACCAATTATTTTTTTACCTGATACGACAGATATACCTTATGTAAATACTAAGCTTTTTTGGGAAGAGAACGAAGAACTTGGATCCATACCGTTTTTAGTTCCTTCTTTAAAATTTGAAACAAATTTCACAAAACAATTACGTGAAAAAGAAAAAAATATGACAATGAATGAATATCGAAGGCTCCTTTATGTTGCACTAACAAGAGCCGAAGAAAGATTATATATAATGGGTTGGGAAAATCATAAGAATTTACCAGAAGAAAGCTGGTATTCTTTAATTAAGAAAGGATTTGAGGAAGCTAGTCAAAGTTTTGATAAAGATACCCATATAAAAATTGAAAAAGATAATGATATATGGCGGCTATCAAGCTATCCCCAATATGACAGAAATATTAAAAATACACCAGATCATCAAATTAAGGAAGGATTACCCTATTGGTTTTTTGAAGAATATAAAATAGATAAGGATCAAATACCCTTATTATCTCCATCTTTATATAATAGGACTATTAACTTCGAAAATTCGAAAATTTTATTAGATAATAAAGAAAAAATTGAAAAATTTGAACGAGGTATCGTTATTCATAAACTTCTAGAAAATATAAATAATGTACCCCGCGGCCATAGAAATGAAGTATGCGAAATGTTTTTAAAAAATTTTTGTGATCATTGGCCCATAGAAAAACGTAATGAAATTAAAAATGAGGTTTTAAATTTTATTCATCATGAACAATATAATTGGTTGTTTGATTTAAAGGGTCAAAATGAAATTTCCGTTAAAGCCAATATTAAAGATAAACATAATAATATTATACGAGGTATTGCTGTTATTGATCGTTTAATTGTTTTGGAAGACGAAATATTAGTTTTAGAATATAAATCTGATTACATAGTTCCTTTGTCAATTAAGACAGTTAAAGATTCTTATTTAAGACAAGTGGCATTTTATGTACAAATTCTTAAAAAAATTTATTCTAATAAAAAAATACGGAGTTTTTTATTATGGACAAGAAAACCTAAGTTAATGGAACTTGATCCTACCATTTTAGATCATTACAAGCCTTGACCTTTTGTATCAATAAAGTTTATAAAGTATATCTGTTTGAAGGAAAAAAATTATGCACCCAATACAAATTTCTGATAATGATTTTAAACAAAAGGTTTTAGATTCCAAAGAACCTGTCCTTGTGGATTTTTGGGCAGAGTGGTGTGGCCCATGCAAAATGATAGCGCCTATTTTAGAAGAATTAGCAACCACAATGAATGGTAAAATTATTATTGCAAAACTTAATGTTGATGATAATCCTCGTACGGCAAAAGATTATGGTATTAGAGGTATTCCAACATTGATGATTTTTAAAAATGGACAGGTTGCTTCTACCAAAGTTGGTGCTTTAACAAAAAGCAAGCTTGTTGAATGGGTTGATTCCCTAATTAGCTAATTGATCTTTTTGTAAAATTAATCCTGCTAAATAAAGTGATCCACATATTAAAATTCGCTGTTTAGATAAAGCGGGACAAGTATTTTGTATTGTATTTAAGGCATCATCAACAGAAGAACAAGGTTCACATTGAAGACCAAGTTTTAAAGCCTTTTCTGTTAATGTTTTTGCTGTAAAACTTTCGTGATCACTATCAATTTTTAAAGCATAGATTTTAGGGTTAAGATCAACAAAAGGTCTAAGAAACCCTTCAACATCTTTAGTGGTAAGCATACCCATAATAAGATAAAGTGGTATAAAAGGTTTTTGTCTTTTAGCCCAATCAACTAAAACTTCACCAGCTGCGGGATTATGGCCACCATCTAACCAAAGTTCGAAGTGGGAAGGCAATTTTTGAGCTAAAGTACCTTCTAATTTTTGTAATCTACCTGGCCACTTGGTTGTTGTTATACCTGTAATAAGCGACTGGTCGCTTAAAGATATATAATGATTATTTTTAAGATAATAGCAACATGTTAAAGCCATGCCCGCGTTATATTGTTGATGAGATCCCTGTAAAGATGGGAAAGGTAAAGATAAATTTTTATCTAGATAAGTAAAAGAAAATTTTTGGCCAGTGCTTTTAATAGTCCATTCTTTGTTATAAAATGCAGTTTGAATATTTAAATCTTGCGATTTTTGTAAAAATACATTTTCAGCTGCAGGAAGTTGGGGCCCAATAACAGCAAAGCTATTTTTTTTCATAATACCTGATTTTTCCCAAGCAATTTTTTCTATTGTGTTCCCTAAAAATTGCATATGGTCAAAAGAAATAGGTGTTAAAATAGAAACAATAGGCTTATCAATAACATTGGTTGCATCTAATCTGCCCCCTAAGCCTGTTTCAAGTAAAATAAAATCAGCTGGCTTTAAAGAAAAAGCAAGAAATGCGGCAGCTGTTGTAATTTCAAAAAATGTAATAGGGTCTTGGCCATTTTTCTTTTCACATTCTTCTAAAAGAGAAATTAGAAAATCATCATCAATTGGGTTCCCATAAATATTTATTCTTTCATGAAATGAAATTAAATGGGGTGAAATATATGTGTGAACTTTATATCCTTCTGTTTGTAAAATAGTACGTAGATAAGAAATTGTAGATCCTTTGCCATTGGTACCAGCAACATGAATAATGGGAGGCAATAATTTTTCAGGATTGCCAAGCGTATCTAAAATCCGTCGAATACGATTTAACGATAAATCAATATGTTTAGGATGAAGAAGTTGAAGTCGTTCAAGAATCAAAGAAGTTTTCTTGGACATATATGAATAATTAAGTATGTGTATTAGAATGTATATGATTAAGAATTTTTGCTAAAGTTTGTGGTAAATCTTTACGATGAACCACCATATCAATCATGCCATGATCTAAAAGATATTCAGATTTTTGAAATCCTTCAGGTAATTTTTCCCGTATTGTTTCTTCAATAACTCGTGCACCTGCAAATCCTATAACACATCCTGGTTCAGCAATTGCTATATCGCCAAGCATAGCAAAAGATGCACTCACCCCCCCTGTTGTGGGATCTGTCAGTAAAACAATATAGGGAAGTTTAGCTTTTCTAACTTTATCCAAAGCAATAACAGAACGTGGCATTTGCATTAAGGATAAAATACCTTCTTGCATTCTAGCCCCGCCTGAGGCTGGTATAGTTAAAAAAGCAGATTTAGTTTCTATAGCTCGCAAAGCGGCCGTAATCAATCCTTCACCAACAGCGACCCCCATAGATCCAGCCATGAAAGAAAAATTAAAAAGAGCAACAACGGTTCTATGCCCACCAATAGTACCTTCAGCAATAATTAATGCATCATGTTCTGAAGTTTTGGCTTGTGCCTCTTTAAGGCGGTCACTGTAACGTTTTTGATCACGAAATTTTAACGGATCAGGTTCTGTTTTGGGTCCAGAAATTTTTTCATAAATACCTTCGTCAAACAATAAAGATAATCTTTGTTGATAATTAATACGTAAATGGTGATGGCATTGTGGACAAACATGGAGATTTGCTTCCAAATCTCTGTGGAAAATCATTTGGCCACATCCTGGACATTTGATCCATAAATTTTCTGGTACATCTGCTTTACGGACCAAAGCTTGAATTTTGGGTCTGACGAAATTTGTAAGCCAACTCATATTTTAATCCTTAAAGTATTTCCACGGAATTGATTATATGATTATGTCTTTAAATGCAAAAACTAATAAAATAGTAAATATTGTTGTGGTTTATAGCAATAAAATATTCTAATATAAAAATGACTTAATGTTCTAACGTAGGATTATTTTAAAGTGATAGCTTAAACCATCAAATGCCCAGTTTATATCATTTAAAACCTTTTTTACAAGAAATATTACGGCCAACTGTGCGTCGCCTAGCTTCTTTTGGTGCAACCCCAAATCAAATTACTGTTCTAGGTATTGTTTTATCAGCTTTAGGTGGGGGTGCTGTTCTTTTGGCTAATGATCACACATATTATTTACTTGCAGTTCCCCTTATTTTATTAGTGCGTATGGCCTTAAACACAACGGATGGTATATTAGCCAGAGAATATGGAATGCAAACTAGACTTGGTGCACTTCTTAATGAATTGGGCGATGTATTATCAAGCTGTTTATTATTTTTACCATTTTCATTGCTGGTAGGTTTAAAAGCGTGGCTTGTGGTGGTGGTAGTAATCTTGGCAATTGTAAGTGAAATGGCAGGAATGCTTGCTTTAACCATGAATATTTCAAGACGACATGATGGCCCAATGGGTGAAAGTGATCGTGCTGCAATTTTTGGATTAATTGCTTTATTGATAGGTATAGGAATTGAAACAGGTTTATGGGCCAATATTTTATTAGGGTTAATTGGTATATTACTTATCCCAACCATTATCAATAGAATTATTGAAACATTAAAAGAAGCAAAGAAAAAACATGAAAGATAAATATAACCAGTAAGAAAATAGTCAGCTATTTACATTTATATTATATAAGGAGGTCAAAATGAATAAATTGTTTTTTCAATTATCTGTTCCCAACAAATTTCTGATTCATTTAAAAAAGACATTAGTAGTTTCTATTACGCATAACTGGTATCTTGGATAATCCCTGCTAACTGATTTAGATGACTTGATTTTCTATATCTAAGAAATATAGGTTTATTTCTATGATTAGAATATACGAATAGATAAATTTTCCAACACAGTATGAAAATACTTTTTATTATTTTATACAGGAATTGGATTGAAAAATTACGTAAGGAGATAAAAATGAATAAGTGGTTTTATGGTTGTTTGGTTTGTATGTTTTTTTCTATTCCTGGAATAGGGGCTACAGAAGAAAAATTTTTACCACCTGTTCATGCATTATCTTTAGATGATAGTATAAAATATTCAGCAGATTTTAAGCAGCTTGATTATGTTAACCCCTCTGCCCCTAAAGGAGGGACAATTTATTTTTCAGCAATCGGGACTTATGATAATTTTAACCCTTTTATATTGAAAGGGTCACCAGCTGCTGGGGTTGGTGAATTATATGAAACCTTGGCGAGTTCAACAGCAGATGATGCAAGCAGTGAATATGGTTTAATTGCAGAATCCATACAGGTTGCTGTTGATAAAAAATCCGTTATTTTTAATTTAAGGCCAGAAGCCAAGTGGCATGATCAACAACCTATTACAGCTGATGATGTTGTATTTTCTTTTAATATTCTAAAAGAAAAGGGACACCCACAGTATCAAACCTATTACCGTGATGTCGATACAGCAGAAGCATTAAATTCCCATAAAGTAAAATTCACTTTCAAAACTGATCAAAATAAAGAATTAGCTTATATTGTGGGGGAACTTCCAATATTGCCTAAACATTATTGGGAAAGACGTTCTTTTAATGACGTGTTATTAGAACCACCTTTAGGAAGCGGTCCTTATAAAATTACGGGATATGATATGGGGCGTTCTGTGATTTTGGAGCGTGTTAAAGACTATTGGGGTAAAGACCTTTCTCTTAATAAAGGCAGAAATAATTGGGACAAAATTCGATATGATTACTATTTAGACCCTACAGTTGCTTTTGAAGCCTTTAAATCAGGCCAATATGATTTCCGATTAGAAACAAGTGCCAAACAATGGGCAACCGCCTATGATTTTCCAGCAGTTAAAAATGGTAATGTGATATTGGAAAAAATAAAACATCAATTACCTCAAGGGTTACAAGCTTATGCTTTTAATACTCGACGTGACTTGTTTAAAGATCCTAAGGTACGTCAAGCCTTGGGATATGTTTTTGATTTTGAATGGAGCAATAAAAATCTTTTCTTTAATCAGTATGAGCGTGCATATAGTTTCTTTTCAAATAGCGAATTAGCTTCCCAAGGATTACCAGATGAAGAAGAATTAAAGATACTTAATCCTTTTAGGGATCAGTTGCCTCCTGAATTGTTTACCCAGGAATATAAAGCGCCAGTTACAGATGGAACAGGTAATATTCGGAATCAACTCCAAAAAGCCTTAGATCTTTTAAAGCAAGCTGGATGGGTTGTTAAAGATAATAAATTGATTAATTCAAAAACAAATCAACCTATGGTTTTTGAAATTTTACTTGATAACCCTCTATTTGAACGTATTAGCCAACCTTTTGTTAAAAATTTAGAACGTTTAGGTATAAAGGCAACAGTCAGAACTGTAGATAGCGCCCAATATCAAAATAGAATGGACCATTTTGATTTTGATATGATCGTCCAAACTTTTGCCCAATCTTTGTCGCCAGGTAACGAACAACGAGATTTTTGGGGATCAGCTAGTGCAGATATTTCTGGAAGTAGAAATATTATAGGTATTAAAAACCCAGTTATTGATGCTTTGGTTAACTCAATTATTGATGCGCCAGATCGACATAGTTTAGTTATTAGGACTAGAGCACTAGATCGAGTATTGTTGTGGAATTATTATGTTATTCCACAATGGTATATAAATTATCATAGAATTGCTTTTTGGAATGTTTTTGGTAAACCAGAAAAAAATCCCGAATATCAAGGATTTGATTTATCGAGCTGGTGGATTGATCAAGATAAAAGACAGAAACTAGGTAACCAAAAACGCTAATAATATAAAATCTTATGTGGCCTTATATTTTTAGAAGATTAATTTTAATTGTTCCTACTTTATTAGGTATAATGCTTATTAATTTTCTGCTTGTTCAATTTGCGCCTGGTGGACCTATTGAACAAATTATATCTGAAATAAAAGGAAATGCAGTTTCTGCAACAGAACGTATTGCCACCACCCAGGGTGAAGTCAATATGTCATCTGGCAGTGATAATAAGCTTTATCGAGGTGCCGCAGGCTTGGATCCAGATCTTATAAAAAAATTAGAACACCAATTTGGTTTTGATAAACCCTTATTAGAACGATTTTTTCTCATGATGAAAAATTATGTTATGTTCGATTTTGGCGAAAGTTTTTTCAAAGGTCGACGTGTTATAGATTTAATTTTAGATCGAATGCCTATTTCAATATCGTTGGGTCTTTGGACGATGATAATAATTTATGCAATTAGTATTCCTTTGGGTATTATGAAAGCTGTTAAAGATGGATCAAGGTTTGATGTTTGGACATCCTTAATTATTAGTGTCGGAAGTGCTATCCCGGCTTTTCTTTTTGCTGTTTTACTTATCATCTTATTTGCTGGCGGAAGTTATTGGAATTGGTTTCCTGCGCGGGGTTTGGTTTCGAATAATTGGCAGGAATTAAATTGGATAGAAAAAATACTAGATTATTTTTGGCATTTGGCTTTACCTTTAACGGCATTATTGGTGAATTCTTTTGCAGGATTAACATTACTTACAAAAAATTCATTTATTGAACAAATTAATATGCAATATGTGATGACGGCAAGAGCAAAAGGATTAAAAGAAAAAACAGTTTTATATGGGCATGTTTTTCGAAATGCAATGTTAATAGTTATCGCTGGATTTCCAGGTGCCTTTATCGGTGTTCTTTTTACAGGTTCTGTTTTAATTGAGGTTATTTTTTCCTTGAACGGATTGGGACTTTTGGGATATGAAGCTGCTATTAACCGTGATTATCCTGTTATGTTTGGAACACTTTATTTTTTTACTTTGTTAGGTTTAATTTTAAATATTGTGGGTGATATTTGTTACACACTTGTTGATCCCCGAATTAATTTTGAAGCTTTAGGCAAGTAAGAATGTTTAATTTTTCTTTAAACACTTTTTTTTACTTAAATCCTTTAGCACAAAGAAGATTAGAAAATTTTAGGCATAATAAAAGAGGTTGGTGGTCATTTGTTATTTTCATGACTCTACTTTTTTTAAGTTTATTTGCAGAATTTATTGCTAATGATAGACCATTGGTAGTCTATTATAACAATCATATTTATTTACCCATATTTTATGATTATCAAGAAACTGATTTTGGTGGGGATTTCACAACATCTGCTGATTATCATGATCCTTATGTTACAAAACTTATTCAAGATAAAGGTTGGATAATTTGGTCTTTAATCCCATATGCGTATGATACAGTAATAAAAGATTTACCTGGTCCCGTACCAAGTCCACCTTCTTGGCAGAATTGGTTGGGAACGGATGATCAAGCCCGCGATGTGTTGGCAAGATTAATTTATGGGTTTCGTATTTCTGTACTCTTTGGCCTTGCGTTAACATTTATAACAACAATAATTGGTATTTTAGCAGGTGCAATCCAAGGATATTTTGGGGGTACGTTAGATTTACTTTTCCAAAGATTTTTAGAAATATGGGGTGGATTACCAACACTGTATATTTTGTTAATTTTTTCAAGTTTAATTCAACCAGGATTTTGGACATTGTTGTTTATTATGATGTTATTTAGTTGGACATGGCCAATTGGTATTGTCCGTGCCGAATTTTTGCGGGCACGTAATTTTGAATATGTTTTGGCAGCAAAAGCCCTAGGTGTACGCAACATTGTCATTATTTTTAGACATCTCCTTCCCAATGCCATGGTTTCAACATTAACGTATTTACCTTTTACTTTGGCGGGATCTGTTACAACATTAACGGCTTTAGATTTTCTAGGATTAGGTATGCCCGTTGGATCTGCGTCATTAGGTGATTTATTGGCACAGGGCAAAGATAATCTTCAATCTCCTTGGTTGGGGATTACGGGATTTATTGTGATTGGTTTTATGCTTAGTCTTGTGATTTTTATTGGTGAGGCTGTGCGTGACGCTTTTGATCCACGTAAAGTTAATTAAATGAAAAGATAATATAATGACACCTGATAATTCTGTTCTTTCTGTTAAAAATTTGTCGGTTGAATTTAATTTTGTTAATGCGACTAAAAAGATTATCCAAGATGTATCTTTTACTCTTGAAAAGGGAGAAACTCTTGCCTTAGTTGGTGAATCAGGATCAGGTAAAACAGTAACAGCCCTTTCGATTTTACAATTGTTACCCCAAAAGCTTGCTATATATTCTAAGGGAAGTATTCGATTTAAAAATCAAGAATTAATTTATGCGCCCCCAAAAATTCTTCGTCATTTACGTGGTAATAGAATAGCTATGGTTTTTCAAGAACCAATGTCAGCTCTTAATCCACTTCATACTATTGAAAAGCAGATAAGTGAATCTCTTATACTTCATCAACAATGTTCTTATAGGGAAGCAAGGAAGAAATGTCTTGAATTGCTAGATGCCGTAGGAATAGAAAACGCCCAAGAAAGATTAAATGCGTATCCTCATGAACTTTCAGGTGGGCAGAGACAACGCGTGGTTATTGCGATGGCTTTGATTAATAATCCTGAACTTCTTATTGCCGATGAACCCACAAGTGCACTTGATGTTACTATTCAGATACAGATTTTAGATTTATTAAAAAAATTGCAAAAAGATTTTAATATGGCCTTGTTGTTGATTACTCATGATTTGAATATTGTCCGAAAGATAGCTCATCGTGTTTGCGTTAT
The DNA here is from genome assembly GCA_019695395.1 of Alphaproteobacteria bacterium. Taxonomy (NCBI): domain Bacteria; kingdom Pseudomonadati; phylum Pseudomonadota; class Alphaproteobacteria; species Alphaproteobacteria bacterium. Next base: position 10,675 of record JAIBAD010000031.1, on the reverse strand, counting down.
GCAACATGGATTGATTGTAGAGCAGAATGAAGTAAGTAAAATTTTTTCTAATCCACAAATGCCTTATACAAAAAAACTTTTAGATTCAAGACCAAAAGGTGCACCTGTTTCCCTTTCAGTTGAAAACAAAAAATTAGCGTCTTTAAAAAATATTAAAGTTTGGTTTCCAATTCGCCATGGTATTTTTCGCCGAATAAAATCATATATTAAAGCTGTTAATGATATTTCTTTTGATATTAATCAAGGTGAAACTGTTGGTATTGTTGGTGAGTCAGGTTCAGGTAAGACCACCTTAGGTTTAGCTATGTTAAGACTTATTCCAAGTATAGGCTATATGGATTTTGCTGGTATAGAACTTGATAAGCTACAAAAAAAACAATTACGTGCTTTAAGAAAAGAGATACAAATTATTTTTCAAGATCCTTTTGGATCTTTATCACCCCGGATGTCTGCTAAAGATATTATTGTTGAAGGATTGCATATTCACCAATTAATTCAAAATAAAAAGGAAGAAGATAATTTAGTTGTAAAAACAATGGAAGAAGTTGGACTTGATCCTCTCACCAGATATAGATATCCTCATGAATTTTCAGGTGGGCAGAGACAACGAATAGCTCTTGCCAGAGCGCTTATTTTGAAACCCAAATTATTAATTTTGGATGAACCCACATCTGCTTTAGATATGACAGTTCAAGCTCAAGTTATAGATCTTTTAAGAGATTTACAATCTCGTTATAATATGGCGTATGTGCTTATTAGTCACGATTTGAAAGTGATCAAAGCTTTAGCCCATAAAGTTATTATTATGAAACATGGTTCAATTGTTGAACATGGACTTGCAGATAGTATTTTTCAAAATCCAAGTCAGGATTATACAAAAACTCTTATTAAATCAGCATTTTATTAAATTTTACTTATTTTTTATGTTTAATAAAAAATTCAATAAAACTATAAAGGGCACGTAATCCCATAGCTTCACCTCCAATAGGTCTGCCAGGCTTATTGGTAAAATTCCATGCTCTTAGATCAAGATGAATCCATGGGGTTTTAGGATGAATAAATTTCTCTAAAAAAAGAGCTGCAGTAATAGCTCCTGCTAACCCAGAATCGCTACAATTATTAATATCAGCAACCCTGCTTTCTAACATCTTTAAATAAGGTTTATAAAGAGGCATTCTCCACAAAAGATCATTTTCTCGGTCAGAGATTTTTAGAAGATTTTCTGCACAAAAATCATCATTACAAAATAAAGCAGGGAGGTCAGGGCCCAACGCAATACCTGCTGCACCTGTTAATGTTGCACAATCAATAATAAGATCCGGATTGGTTTTATTTGCCTCGCTTAAAGCATCACATAATATAACCCGACCTTCTGCATCAGTATTCCCTATTTCAACGGTTAATCCATGTCTTGTATTTAAAACATCCATAGGACGATATGCATTACCAGAAATGTTATTATCAACAGTTGGAATTAGAACTCTTAATTGTATAGGAAGTTTATGCGCCATAATTAAACTAGCTAAAGCAAGAACATGGGCAGCCCCACCCATATCTTTTTTCATAAGCTGCATATTACTTGCACTTTTAATATCAAGACCACCTGTATCAAAACATACACCTTTACCTACAAGAACTATTTTTTTACCCCTATTTCCCCAATTTATATCAATTAATCTTGGCGCCCTATCACTTGCTCTACCTACAGCATGAATAGCTGGGTAATTTTTCTTTAATAAATCATCCCCTGTAATGACAGAAATCTTTGCTTTATATTGAAGGGTGATTTTTTTTGCTTCTTCAGCAATATGTGCTGGTCCCATATCCTCTGCTGGGGTATTGATAAGATCCCGCACCAAAAATATTGCAGATGCAAGATTAAGAACTTTATGACTATCACAGTTTTTTGGCCATAAAAGTTGAGCAGGTTTTTTATGATTTTTTTTATACCGTTCAAATAAATAGCCACCTAAAGCCCATCCCAAAGTAGCTTTTTCTGGCGTAATAGATTCATAAGTATCATCAATTCTATATGTTGCTTTGGGTAGAGAAAAAGGTAGGTGACCATACGACCATATATCATTTTTACCACTAATTCCTAGGATAACTTCTTTAATATGGCCATTGTTATGAGGAATAATTAAATAATGACTTTCTTTGAAAGTAAATTGATGTGTTTCAATCCATAATTTCGTTTCTTTGGGTTGTTCTTTGAGCCATAAAGGAAATTTTTCTGAAGTAAGAGGAATAAGAGGAATAGATTTGGCAGATTTTTTGATTAAATGGGTAAACAAAATTTTTCTCCAAAATATTAGAAATCAAATTACATTTTAAATCATTATAATAAAGTTTAAATACATGATATATTTTTTTATTTATATGGTAAAATTAATAACCAACTAATAGCTTATTTTATTAAACTTATGTCATCATTAAATACATCTTATTTCCCCCTAGATCATGGATATTCAAGAAAAGCTTTATGGTGGGCCTATGGTATAAGTTTGATTTTAGCTGTTTGTTCTTTATTGGCTAGACCTGTAATTTTTCCTATTGAAACCAAAATATTGTTTACAGCGTGGCACCAATGGCTTTCAGAAGATTTTCTTCCCCAAAATGTACCTCCCTTAATGTTTTGGATTATTATGGGGTTGTGGAAAATTTTTGGCGTATATGAATTTTTGGTTCGATTAATTAACCCATTTTTTGCTTTTTTAAGCATTATTTTGATGGGTCGTTTAATGAGTTATTTTTGTTCTAATCAAGCAGATCGTTATGTGGGTGTAAATTTAACTAGTCTTATATTTGTTGGGTCTACGGTTTTTTGCATTTTTTCAACGTTAATTACATATGATTTTATAATTCTCTTTTTTTATTTAGCAGCTGTAATTTGCCTTATAAAAGAATTATTACATAAAAATTTTTATAATATGGTTCTTTTTGGTTTAAGCGCGGGTTGCGCATTTCTTGTTGGTGGGTTGTCATCTACAATAAGTTTGTTGATCATCTTATTATTACTACCTTTGATATCATTGAAAGAATCATCAATTTCTCAATTAATATCATGGTATTTTAAAAGTTTTATAGGATTTTGTATTGGATTTAATATTATTCTTATTTGGCTTATCCCTTTATGGATTAGTAAGCAAGATTTATCTTGGATTTGGCACATTCATTTCTTTTCTTGGTATGAAGCCTGGGATGAGATTATTTTAATATTACTTGCTATTATTTATCCATGGTTCTTTTGGCCAATTCTCTGGGATGTTTTCATGCGCAATAGGAAAAATTTTTTTTCTGATTATCGTTATAAATTTGCTTGGCTTTTTCTCATCTCTTCATTTTCATCTTTAATTTTTCAAGAACATATAAATTATTTTGCCTTTTTACTTGCACCTTTGGTTTTTTTTCAAACTTTACTTTTACAAAAAAAGGGTGATGAGCAAAAAGAATTTCATGGATTAATTCCAGCTTCTGTTATTTTATTTATTGGGCTTGTATTTTTTCTTTTGACTATAGTACCTTTAGCTCATTTGGATGTAGTATGGAGAAAACTTATTGGGCCAGATGGGTTACCTATTTGGCTTGATGGTATTAGCTTGTTGCCAGGGTTATTTTTGCTTGGAGGGGGATATCTTATATCCCAAATGTCACCTCGTCATATTACACACCAGACAATTCAAATAGCTCTGTTACCTGTTTTGCTTGTTGTAACGTTTAGTTTAGAATTTTTATTCCCTTTTAGTTTTAGTAAATTTTTTGATATTTCTCCGATTGCTCAACATATTCACATGATGCAGGATCAAGGCCATAAACTAGCAATATTAGGTAAGTATGAAGGTGAATTTGATTTTCCAGGAAGATTAAAAAAAGATTTGGATAAAATAGATAATGTTGACCAAGCTTTGGTATGGGCAACAGAAAATCCCCAAGGTATTATTGTAACATATTTTCGTGGTAGTCCTATATTTTTACCGGATAATCCCCTTTTCTTAAGCGCATTTGGTAATAATTGGATAGCAACTTGGCCATCCTCTATTGTGCTTGACCAAAAAGGATTTGTTCTTAAGGATAAATTTTCTAAACCTTGTTTAGAATGCGACGATGACATAGGATCACAATAATATAATAAAACTTTAATAATTCTATGCTTCATTTCTATAAAGTTATTTTGGTCTTTAGATAGAGAATTAAAAATATATTTAATAAGAATGGGGTTTGAAAAGAATCATTATTTTTGAAGACCGTTAATTTTTCAGTAATAAAATTATGTTATCTTGATAATTGTTAAAGAATACCTATTTAAAAGGTGAAACAGGATAAATAGGGTAAAAATAATAAAAATACTACCTTTATCATAAATTTATCTCTGTTTTAAGTTAAAGGAGTAAAGCAAATGAATATTAGTGAAAGATTAAGAACAATGTCTGAAAATGAATTTGCTGTATTGGGAATGCAAGGGATTGCTTATATTCGGCCTATTATTGTAGATGATAAGCAAGCATATTCTGTTCATGCAGCTGATGGCAGTAGAATAGGGATCGCCCCTACATTTGAATCTGCTATGGTTGGTATTCGCGAGGGTAATTTAGAACCTTTAAGTGTTCACTAATTAAACTAGCCTTTGGCTAGTTTAATTTTTGGCATGGATAGCGATTTGACAGGGCACCGTAAAGTCCATCTGCCGCTGCTATTTTTAAATGACTAGGGTGTTCTTTATACCAAATAAGAACCAATTTCTTTATTTCTTGGATGTTAATATTACTAGGTAACATAAACCCCATACATTGATTGCTGACGACCGAAAACCCTTCGGTTATATCAATGACGCCGAGAATATAACCTGTGCATTCATTTTGAGAAGAAGCATCTAAATTAGTACAAGATTTATTTAAATCTTGACCAATCATAAAAGCTTTATTGATATTTCGTGGGTTAGTTTGCCCAAATCCCAACGAAGAAAAACATATAAAATAAAGAAGCGAAAAAATTAAAATAAAATAATTCATAAAGTAAAAACAATATTAATTACTAAAATTAAGCCGCGTGACTAGCGGGTGTATGAATAAAAATGCCGTAAATAGAATTAATGTCTTCCGTTGCTCTAATTTTTTCACAGATCGTTTGATTGCGTAAAAGCCTTGAAATTTTTGCTAAAGCTTTTAAATGATCAGCACCAGAGGTTTCTGGGGCTAAGAGCAAAAAAATTAAATCAACATCTTGGTTATCAATTGAATCAAAATTAATTGGTGTTTCTAGACGAACAAAAAAACCATATAGCTGCTTTAAGGAATCAAATTTTCCGTGAGGTATAGCAATACCTTGTCCTACCCCTGTTGTACCTAATGCTTCCCGTTCTAAAAGAGTTTCAAAAATGCTTCTTTCATTAATATTAACAATGGATGATGCATAGGAAGAAAGCTCTTGTAAAAGTTGCTTTTTATTAGAGGCATGTAAATTAACTAAAATACGCTCTGGTGTTAAAAGTTGATTGATTTCCATTTATCATTCTCTTAGGAAGGTTAAAATTTTTTGTATAATTCAAAAGATTATTTTTGATTAAGCAATTCTTTATTTTGGGGGTCAATCCAACCAATATGACCATCAAGACGCCGATAAACCATATTTAATCCCCCGTGGGAACGGTTTCTAAACATCATTGCATTAAGATCCGCTAAATCTAATCGCATAACGGCTTCGCTCACGGTTAAAGTTGCTATATCAGTTTCCATTTCTGCAACGATAGTTGGATGAGATATATTATTTTGATCATGGTGTTCTTCTAAATCTGGTTCAGGTGCTAATACATAATGTTGTACAGCAAAACTATCAACAGATTTGCGTTGATGATCTTTTAGCCTTTTTTTGTATTTTTGTAATCTTTTAATAAGGTGTTGAACTGCCAAATCAAATGCAGGATAAGGTAGATCAGCATTATCTTCAGCTTGTAATAAAATACCTTTACCAATATGGACTGAAATTTGTACTTTAATTAAATAAGCTTCACGGGAAAAAGTAACACTAGCTTCGATAGGATCAATAAAATATTTATTACAGATAGAAGATATATTGCTGTGAACATGTTCACGCAATGCATCCCCGATGTCTATTTGTTTACCCTTAACTGTTAAATTCATAAGGACATTCTTTCAAATCTGCAAAATTACAAACTAGATTATGTTCAATTTTTGTTCATAAAATAAAATATTCCAAACCATAAGCATTCATATCAAGAGAGTCAAGGTAGATCCGTAAGTATTTATTTTATAAAGATTTTTTACTAAATGCCATTTAGATCAATCTAGAGTCAGTATAAATTTTAAAGGTCAAAATTCTCCCCAAGATAGATACGGCGTACAATCTGATCATTGACAATAATTTCTGGTGTCCCTTCACGTAAAATTTTTCCACCATAAAGAATATAGGCACGATCAACAATATCTAATGTTTCGCGTACATTATGATCTGTAATAAGAACACCAATTCCCCGATCTTTAAGATGAAAAACAAGATCTCTGATATCTGCGACAGCAATAGGATCAATTCCAGCTAGTGGTTCATCTAATAAAATGAATTTAGGCGATGACGCAAGTGCTCGTGCAATTTCTACGCGTCTTCTCTCTCCACCTGATAAAGATATCGCAGGACTATGACGTAGATATTCAATAGAAAATTCATGTAAAAGATTTTCTAATTTTTCTTCACGGCTGTTTTTATCAGGTTCTATATATTCTAAAACGGATTTTAGATTTTCTTCGACGGTAAGTCCCCTGAAAATTGATGCTTCTTGGGATAAATATCCTATGCCTAAGCTTGCGCGTTTATACATAGGAAAATCGGTAATGTCTTGGCCATCTAAAAAAATTTTTCCGTGATCTAATTTAATCAAACCTGTAATTGTATAAAAACATGTAGTTTTACCAGCACCATTAGGTCCAAGCAACCCTACAGCTTCACCTCGATTTACAAATATATTGACGTCACGCAGAATAGGTTTTTGACGAAACTCTTTGCCAAGACCCCATGCCCATAATCCATCTTGTTTAGATAAAAAATCATAATTTTCTGATGAAGGAGCAGAAATAGTATGTGCAGGCTTAGAATAATTTTTTGATTTTGTATTATAAGACATAATATTAATTAGGTATAATTAAACTATTAACTTTGCCACGATTTTTTGAATCTGGATTTGATCTTATACTACTGACACCAGTTTTCATATTAATTTCGGCATAATCACCGTTAACTTGACTTTTGCCTTGGGTAACTCGAACATTACCATTTAAAGTGGCTGTTTCTAAAGATACATTATAAATAAATTTATCACAATAAGCCACTTCTGATTTTGTTTTAATTCGAACATTTCCTAGTGCTTCAATTTGGGAAAGTTTTGTATTTTGGGTAGAATTTATAAAATAAAATGTTAAAACATCACTTTCTATGGTTTGGTTTTCTCTTTGTCCAACAGCATTTCCTTTAGCAACTAAAACATTTCTTTTATTCCAATATTCTAATTGATCATGGGCTCTAACGGTAATGGTGTTGGTTTTTGCTTCAATCGATTTACCTGTTATGACAAGAACACCTTTATCAAAATCAAAAAAGGCATTATCCCCAACAATTGATTCTTGATCGGTTGTTAATTTAACATTTCCTTTGGCTTCAACACGCCAAATCTGTGTCCCACCTTTGTTATTTTTATCACGATAATGGGCAGTAATAATATCAGATTGTATTGTATATTTCCCCCGTGATGCAGATGCATGACCTTTGGCGATATAAACTTTTTCTTCACGACGCCATTCAATACCATCTTCTGCATTCAATGAAATTGCTTCGCTTGACGTCCCAAAATCCATTATACCTGCATAAAGTGGTAAACATATAGAATAAAAAAAAGCGGATAGATAATAAAAATGAAATAATTTTATCAAGGTTGTGGCCTATTATTTAATATAAGATTAGATTTGCCCAGCAATTTAATATTCTTACCATTATCTTGTATTTCAAATCCCGATCCGTTTAAGTTGCCAAAGGATCCGGTCCCAATAATGGAATCGGTACCACGTGCGTTTCCATTTTCTAAATCTATATGGGCACTTTTTGTATGAAATTCTAAGCCAGAATTATCATGAAGTTGTACCTCTTGATTTAATTCCAAAAATTTTTCTTTATGGGAAAAATTACCTGATCCTGCTTGTAAATAAAACCATTTGCCATCTTTTAATGTGACATCACCTGTGGGTTTTTCTAAATGTATAATTCCAGTTTCAGGGTCAATTTGTTTTGCTGTCTGCGCGGTCAAGGTAAATACCCGCCCCGAAGAATCCACACCTGAATATTTGGGATTAACCATATTTAAGCCATCTATTTCACTTGGGGCAAGCTTACTATCATTAAGGCTAAAACGTTGTTCTGCGGCTTTAAAATAAGACCACCAAATTAAAAGCCCCCCTGCACATAAAACAAAAATAGGTAAAACTATTTTTAAAGTTCTAAAAAAAAATACAGGATCTTGAATAACAAATTTTTGTTTAAAATTGTTTATTTTTGTACCAAGTTCGATAAGAAATAATATGAGTGTTTTCCCAAACATTTAATATAACCAATTATATATTCTTAACTTCCATCCTTATTAATTATATAACAAATTAATGGGCAAATATATCTAATTCTGCCCACCCAGCGATATCCAATGCGGCTCTTGTAGGTAGGAAATCAAAACAAGCTTTGACTAAATGATATCGATTTTCTCGTTTAAGCAAATCATCTAACTGTTCTTTAAGTTTGTGCAGATAAATAACATCATGGGCGGCATAATTAAGCTGTTCAGGGGACAAATTTTCATGTCCCCAATCAGAAGATTGTTGCTGTTTTGATATTTCCACACCCAAAACATCCCTACATAGATCTTTAAGACCATGTCGATCTGTATAGGTTCTGGCAAGTTTAGACGCAATTTTGGTACAATATACAGGCTTGCAATCGCAGTGAAGATAAAAATTAAGCATCGCAATATCAAAACGGGCAAAATGAAAAATTTTCAAAATATGGGGATCATTTAACAAACGGCAAAGATTAGGCGCACGGTGGTGTTGGCTTGGATCAAATTGTGGAATTTGTACAATGTGACAATTTCCTTGATGATCAGATAATTGGACAAGACAAAGACGATCCCGTTTTATATTTAATCCTAAAGTTTCCGTATCAATGGCTACAGAACCGTCAAAAGTAATATCATTAGGTAAGTCGCCATGATGGAATGTTATAGACATTTAATATTTCCTTTTAATATTCTGGTGCCCAGAATAAGATTTGAACTTACATAACCTTTAAGGTTACAGGTACCTGAAACCTGCGCGTCTACCAATTCCGCCATCTGGGCAATTACTGTAATAAATATTTACTATTTAATTATTATTTTGAATAGTAATATATGAATGAATAAGGAAATAAAAAGTGAATAAAAATATTACAATTTTTGGGGGATCAGGTTTCATTGGACGTTATATTATCCAAGAATTAGCCCGGCAAGATTGGTCCATTCGTGTTATTGTACGTCATTTAGATAAAGCTTTATTTCTAAGAACTTTTGGTATCCCAGGCCAAATTAATCTTGTTTCATGTAATATTTTTGATCCAAAGGCTGTGGAATCAGTTATTCAGGGCTCGTATATAGTTATTAATTTATTGGGAATACTTTATGAAAATAAAAAACAAACATTTCATAATATCCATGTTAAATTTCCAGAGATACTAGCAAAAAGTGCCCTCAAGGATAATTTAAAAAGAATTATTCACGTTTCAGCTTTGGGCATTGATAATAATTTTTCTTCTTATGCAAAAACCAAGAAGGAAGGAGAAAATATAATAAAACATGGTATTCCTGAAAGCATTATTTTAAGACCAAGTGTTGTGTTTGGAGCCGAGGATAAATTTTTTAATTTATTTGCAAAATTATCAACGTTTTTACCAATTTTACCTTTAGTGGGTGCTCACACAAAATTACAGCCAATTTATGTCCATGATATAGCAAAAGCTGTAGGTAAGATTATAAAAGATGATTTATTTTTCCAAAAATCAGATCAAATTTATGAATTAGCTGGATATAAAATTTATACATTAAAAGAATTAGTCGAATTTGTTTTATTAGTTATAAACCGTCGTCGCTTAATCGTACCTTTACCGTTTTGGGCCGCTTATTTGGAGGCTTTCTTTCTAGAAAAATTACCTAACCCTCTCTTGACTTATGATCAAGTTAAGTCGCTTCGTTATGATAATATTCTGAGTGACAATTTTCTGAAAATAACAGATTTAGGAATTAATCCAGCAGCTTTAGAAACAATTGTACCACATTATATAAAAAGATATAAATCAGGTGGATTTTATACCAAAAATAGTATTTAGAATTTATTTAATGAAATGGTTGTATCTTTAATACATTGAGAATTCTGACTTTTTTCTTGTGGTGTTTGTAAGTGTGCAACGAATAAAATAAACAAACCCAAAATAATGCGGTATAAAACAATATATTTAAAATTGTATCGGCTCATCCATTGCATCATGAGAGATATGGTCATTAACCCTGCAATAAAAGAAAAAATAATACCATAAACGGCATATTCTAAAATTTCAAAATTTTGCGCGCGATAAAATTGTAACCCCTTATAAATAC
>JAIBAD010000030.1 GCA_019695395.1 Alphaproteobacteria bacterium | reverse complement strand
AGGTATATCTGCATCTGTTACAATTAAACCTAGCATCGTTGCCATATCAGGCGCTATCATACCAGAACCTTTAGCAATACCATTAATTGTTACTTTTGTTTTTCCAATAAATGCATGGCGTGTTGCCATTTTAGGAAAAGTATCTGTCGTCATAATTGCATGCGCAGCATCTGACCATGCATCATATGAAAGTTTAGGAATAAGCTCGGGTATTTTTTTTATGATCAATTCATCACGTAAAGGTTCCCCAATTACACCAGTCGAAGCTGGGAAAATAGTTTTCTCAGGATAACCTAAAATTTTTGATACATTAAGAATACAATTTTTGACTGCTTTTACCCCTTGTTTCCCTGTAAATGCATTAGCATTACCTGCATTAATCAAAATACCCCCAACTTTACCATTTTTAATAAAAGAACGGCACCATTCAACAGGAGCTGATGCCGTTAAAGACTTAGTAAAAACACCTGCAATATTAGTATCAGGATGAAAAACTGCCAATAATAAATCTGGGCGATTAGTATATCTCAACCCACAATTACATACAGCTAGTGCTACACCATCAAGTGCAGGTAGATGAGGTCGGAATACAGGAGCTAAAGGTGATATAGAGATAGCCATCAGTTAAATAGTAAGAATTAAACCTATGGTTTTTGCGGTTGTGCTTTTTTATCAACATATTCAATTTTAGCTTTAGCTTTTAAATCTTTAGCTAGGGCTTCAATTAATTCAACTGAGACAGATTGTCTTATATCATCTTTTGCTTCTTCAAAAGAAGGAGGTTGCTTTTTTCTTTTATCAACCACTTTAATAATATGCCACCCAAATGGACTTTTAACTGCTTCTTTTGATGTTTTTCCAACATCTATACCTTCAATTGCTTTAGAAAATTCGGGGACCATTTGATCAGCTAAAAAATATCCAAGGTCACCCCCTTGCGCACCAGAAGCTTTATCTTTAGATTTTTCTTTAGCAAGATTAGCAAAATCTGCACCACCTTCTAATTGTTTAATTATAGATTTTGCTTCATCTTCATTATCAACTAAAATATGGCTGGCTCGTGTTTCAGTTTGATTAGGAAATTCTTTAACAAATTTTTCATAACGTGTTTTTAATGCGGGTTCAGTAATTTTTTGTTCTAAATAATTACGCACAAAAGCATTACGTACGGCTTCATCTTCGAAACGCAACATTTGTTTTTTAACATCATCGCCTTGTTCAAGTTTTAATTTACGTCCTTCTTCAGTAAAAAGTTTCATTGTTACAAAGCGTTCAACAAACATTGGAAATAAAACATCAATTTGTTGACGATATTGGGCAGGTAATTCTTCTGTAGAAGACAGAATTTCAGACTTATGAATTTCCATACCATTGAGTTTTACCACAACAGGATCATTATCTTTTTTTGCTGGTTCTTGAGCATAGAGAATGTTTGACATCACCATAGAAATACAAACAATTATAATTCCAAAAGATAATTTTAAATTAAACTTTAAACTACTTAAAAACATTAAACTTTCCTATCTTTAATAGTAATTAAACTTAATCAAATATTACAAAGATTTATAAGAAGAGCAACAAATTTAATTATTACTATTTTTGCAAAAGTGCAGCCAATTTACCTTGGCGTTCCAAATCATATAAATCATCACAACCACCTATATGATTATCATCAATAAAAATTTGTGGTACCGTTGAACAGCCTTTAGAACGTTTAATCATCTCTGATTTTATTTGTGGCTTACCTGTAATATCAATTTCATGATATTTTATTTTATAATGTTGCAATAATTGCTTAGCACGAAAACAATAGCCACAACTTGAATTAACATATATGTCAACTTTTACCACAATGTAATCCCTATATTTATTTAAATTATTATTTTATTATAAATCTAAATTGATTTATATTCTATATATTATATTTTTGAAATATTATTTCAATGCCACATTTCATTAAAGCCTAGCTTATTAAAAGCCAGGCTTTCTATTTTAAAATCTCGACTTAATTTAAGCTGCTACAGATATAGCATCTGTTTGTGGTAATAAATCATAAGGTAATTTCCAACCCGGCAAAGAGGCCATTCGATCCATCCATGCTTTTACACATGGATAATTTGTAAGATCAAGTTGCGCTTCTTCTGCAAAAACAATAACACCATAACATGCAATATCAGCGATTGTTGGTTGGGATCCAACCAAAAAATTCTTTCCTAATAAATTTTTATCGAGTTCACTTAAACTAGACAAAGCTAAATCTCTAAAATTTGATGCAACTGCAGCATCCATAGGACGAAATCCACGAACATGCGAACGTGTGCGAAAAATCCCTAGGGAAAGTTTTTCGAAATCCCAAAATAACCATTCACGTACATGGGCCCGATCCTGGGGAGTACGCCCACCAAATTTTACCAAAGTTTCTGACAAATATTCAAGAATTGCATTTGATTGGCACAAAACTAAATCACCATGCTGCAATACAGGAACCTGACCATATCGATTTAATTTTAAAAAGGATGGTGCTTTATGTATACCAGATCGTAAATCCACATGCCGATATGAAAAAGCTTGCTGACATAAACGAAGCATTAATCCAACTTTATAAGTTGGACCTGAAAAAGAAAGCCCGTGAAGAATAAATTGACTTGTCATAACATTCTCCTAATTATAAAAAATAAATGAGTTAATTATGCTGAGATGAATCAATTGAATCAATCAAAAAATATTTATTAGTTCAAATGTTGAATATTTATACATAGTATCAATATGTATTTTATATGTATGTTTAAAGTTATTAGCCAAGAATCTTACATTCCTAATTCGACCATCCACAAGCATAAAAAAACCAGATTGCAATGTTGATTCATATAATAACATATCTGCTGCTATATTACCTCTTTCATGGTTATCATTTTGTAAAAAAGCAAGACCTTTATATTCCCCTTTAATTTCTAAATGGGATGGTCCGTCAAGGTAAACAAAATCTGGAACTATATTTGGCAGTTTATCATACATATGACAAAGTTGATTATTGATTTCTGTTACATGAACATCACTTTGAGAAATGTCAGCAACATAATTTTTTAAATGGGAAGGAATATTTGATATTGAATTATTAATCCAGTGTGCGCTTGTATCAACGGACCATAATTGACCCGGTTGTTTATGGGTGCGTTCTTGATGATTTTTATAAAGTGCATCTGCAATCACTAACGTACTAAACCCAACACCAAATTCAAGAACTTTTTTAGGTTTACGTTGGCGGATTAATTTATGCAAATGCCACAAATCAAATGTAATTGGGGGCATTTCTTTATTATCAATTAATTTTAAAAGGGAAAGTAATTGATTATCTTTAAAATATTTATATATACATCGATTTAAAAAAAAAGCGCTAAAAGTACGCTTTAATGATTTTCCTTTTTTTACAATTATATGCTGTGGCATAGCGTTCCCCCTATTATTTATAAAAGTCCCTTTTCTTTATAATAGCGTAAAGCCCCATCATGTAAGGGAGCTGTATTTCCAAACTTAATCATTTGATCAATAGTTAAAACCTCGAAAACTGGATGCATAGATTTAAATCTATCAAAATCTTCAAAAATACTTTTAACCAGCTCATAGACCATATCATTTGACATAGCTGTCGTCGTAACGAAAGTTGCTTTAAGCCCAAAAGTATTCACATTGTGTGTATTTCCTATATATAATCCAGCTGGAATAGTAGTTTTTGCAAGATAAGGTGTACTTGTAACAAATTGATCAATTTCAGGACCTTGCACATCAATTAACACTGCAGCACAACTACGGGTAGCTTCTTCAATGGCACCATTTGGATGGCTAACAGGTAAAATAAATGCATCAAGTTTATTATTACAAAGTGATTGTGCTTGCTGATTCATATCAATTTCTAAAGCATTAGGCATATCACTAATTTGCCAATTAAATCTTGCAAATAACGATTCTATTAATGCGCGCTGTGCTGTACCAGGGAGCCCAATATTTACGCGTTTGTTTTTAAGATCTGTAAATTTTGTAATATTAGAATCTTTTCTTACTACAACAGTAATAGCTTCTGCATATAAACTAAAAATTGATCTAAGTTCTTTAAAAGCCCCTAATTTTTCAAAAGGTCCAGTACCTGTGAAAGCATAATTTTGCCAGTCTGATTGAACAATAGAAAAATCAAGACTATGATCACGCAATCTTTGTAAATTTTCGAATGAACCTTCACTACTTTCTACCGCACAACGTAAGCCTAATTCAATCATTTTTGTATTACTAACAAGACATATAGCCCCACCAGCTGGGAAATAAACACCTACGACAGGACCCGTACCAATAAATACAACTTTGTTAGGATTATTTTGCGCATATAATGTTGAATAAGAACAAAATAAAATAAATAGAATTAATATAAAAGTAAAATATTTTTTAAAACGATAATTCATTTTTATATAGTCCTTATAAAATTATCACAATTTATTGGTTTTTTCCGAAATAAATAAAACAATTTCTTGCATTGTTTTATGGAATATTGTATCGAACCCAGCAATAACATTATTAATCTGGCGATCAGATAAATCAATTTTATTTTCTATAGACATTGTATCAATAATTTGACGATCTGGCATTGAAAGCAATTTAATATTCATGCGAATGTTCAAAGAGATTTTTTGATTATTTTCAAAAATATTAAATTCTTGTAAATCTGTTTTAAGTAAAAAATCTGCTTTTAATCCGGATGTTTCATTCCCCACTGCTTTAAAAATATTCGAATTAGATAAAGTTTCAATCAACAAATTTTGGACCATAGCAGGTGTATTATCAACCCATTGTACATCGCCAAGATAATCAAGTTGATGCGTGTTATGTTTAATAATTAAACGTACAGTTTCCAAAGCACTAGACGAAATAGGCCGTTCGATAATTATTTGTGAATTATTTTTTTGAATGGGACCTCCGCTAAAAGAAGCCAAAGGTGTTAATGTATAAAGTTGCACTGGTCTTTCTACATCAGGCAAAATAGTGCATCCATTCATGATAAAACTTATTAATAGTCCCAAAAAAAAATAAACGAATAAATATTTCTTCATGGATTAGATACACCTTTTCTTTGATCCCCAAAAAGAAATTTTGCAGGATCCCGTTCAAATTTTGTTGAAATACGCTGCAAAGATGCAATAAGTTGGCGAACTTCTGGAATAAGTTGATTAAACTCATAACCAGTTGTACCCCCACTTACTTCACGTAAATCTTTAATTAACAACACAAGATTTGCAGAAACTTCTGTCAAACTTTTTGATGTTGTACGTAAATCTTGGGATAATAAATGAAAATCTTTGCTCATATTATTGACGCCTGTCATAGCATTTGTTCCTTGATCAAATAACTTATTCATACGTTCTGCTTCAATAACTTGGGTCATCGTTGTACTAACCGTGGTTAAATTTTGACTTATTACTTCAACATTGCGTAAAATATTTGAGATTTGATCAGATTTTGGATCAGATTGTTGCGGTACAATTTGTTTAACACCTGTTAAAATTTCGTGTAAATCATCTAAAACTATATTAGCATCAGCAACTAATCCTGGTACTCCTTGAAGTACAGCTTGTAATTTGCCTGGTTTAGCTGTAATTTGCGTAAAAGGTTTTTTCACAGTTTTAGGAAGTAATTTTGCATCCAAGCTTCCACCATCTAATAAAACATATGCAATACCTGTGATACCTTGGCTTTCTAGCGAAGCCATTGTATCTTCTTTCAATGAAATATCTTCGTTAACTCTAATTGTCACTCTCACTTGATCGTTATGCATATGATCCAAAACTATATTATCAACTTTACCAACTTGAACGCCCCGATAACGAACCACACTATCAATCTGTAAACCGGTTACATCATCTGCAAAAAGAATATCATAAAAAGTCACCTTATTTTGTTCTTGATTAGGTGAAAACCAAAAAGCTGCAGCTATTAAAGCCACAAGTAAAATAACAACAAAGCTTCCTGCTGCAAGATGGCTAGCTTTTGTTTCCACTTTTTCCTCCTATGACAGCTCGTGCACGTGGACCTTGGAAATATTCTTTAATCCAGGGATGTTCACTGTATCTAAAATCATCAAATGTGCCAACTATAATTTTTTTATCAACAAGCGCTGCTATTCTATCACAAATTGATACCAAACTATCTAAATCATGAGTTATCATAAAAACTGTTAATCCTAAACTTTGCTGAAGATTTAAAATCAATTGATCAAAATCTGCTGCCCCAATAGGATCAAGTCCTGCTGTGGGTTCATCTAAAAATAAAATTTCAGGCTCCAGTACAAGTGCTCTGGCTAATCCTGCTCTTTTTTTCATACCACCTGAAAGTTCAGATGGATATTTATAATAAGCTTCTTGAGGCAGACCAACAAGCATCATTTTAAAATAAGCAAGCTCATCTAATGTATTCTGAGATAATTTATAATTCTCTTTCAATGGTACTTGAATATTTTCAGCAACCGTCATTGAACTAAATAAAGCACTTCCTTGAAATAAAACGCCTATCCTTCTTAATAGTTGTGATTGTTTTCTTGAAGACAAATTATCAAGATTATATCCTAAAATATTAACCAACCCTTTATGCTTTTTTTCTAATCCAATTATTGTCCGTAATAAAACAGATTTTCCACTGCCTGATCCCCCAACAATCCCCAATATTTCACCTTTTTTTACTTCAAGTTGAAGATGATCATGGATTAAATATGATCCGAATCCTGTTTGCAAATCTTTTATGACAATAACATTTTCTATTGTATTTGATGTATCCATAATCTCAAATACCCATAAAAGAAAATACAATAGAAAATATGGCATCCAAGGCAATTACCATAAAAATTCCTTCTACCACAGAACGGGTTGTTGAATGTCCTACCCCTTCTGCATCACGTTCTACTCGCAAACCTTCAAAACATCCTATTAATGCAATAAAAAAAGCAAAAAATGGTGCTTTAATCAACCCAAGCCAAAAAGTTGTATATGGAACAGCATTTTGTAAAATTGAGAAAAATTGTGAAGGTGGAAGATCAATAACAAGCCAACTCATCATCGCACCTCCCAAAATAGCCATAAAATTTGAATAAAAAGTTAGCAAAGGTAACGCAATAAGTAAGGCAATAAGGCGTGGTCGCACCAAAACTTCAATTGGGTCAAGACCAAGACTACGTAAAGCATCAACTTCATCATTCACAACCATGGCACCAATCTGTGCCGTAAATGCACTGCCTGAACGTCCAGCTACAACAACAGCTGTAACAAGGACACCCATTTCACGTAAAACAGAAATAGCAACTAAATTAACCGTAAAAATTTCTGTTCCAAAACGCTTTAATTGATCAACAGCTTGAAAGGTTAATACGACACCAATCAAAATAGATAATAATCCGACAATGGGCATTGCGTATAATCCCACATGTTGAAGATGGCCAATTAATGCAATCCATCTACGCCGATCACGCCGTATTGTAAGACGAGCTAAAGCTAAAATTACTGCACCTAAAAATGCAATCCAATGCAATGTTTGATAGTAAAAAGCAAAGCTAAAAAAACCTAATTTTGAAATAACATAAATAAAAAAATTATAGAAATTTAATGAAAAAGGTATAGCTAAGTGAAAGGATTTAATCGCTTGAACACGCTTAATTAAACCTAAATATTCATTAGGAATATTAATAAATTCGCTATTAATATTTTTTGATTGATATGTATAAATAGTTTTTTGCAGAAGCCATGCGCCCACGCTATCTAAACGGTTAATATTTGCCATATCAAAATAAATTTTTTCAGATGCAATATTATCATTCAAAAAATGCTTCAATATTTTTTCCAAAATATTAATTTTTTGGACAATCCAATCGCCTGTTACTGTCAAATAAATTTGATCATCTACCTTATTTATATTTAAATTAGGTAAATATTCATTATGTTTATTCAATAAAAATTTATTCATAGAGTAAATAAAAGGGAAAAAAGAATATTTATCATTTTATACAGATTTTGGTCATTTAAAAAAATATATTTTTCAATCAATTTTATTTAATAATTGCCTAATATAGACTATAGCACTTTACTAGAAAAGAAAATTTTACTATTATCCCATATCTTACATATTTTACTTACAAATTGACATATTTTAATCATGATCAAAAACTATATTCGAGAAGTGCCCAATTTCCCCAAACCTGGTATCCTTTTTTATGATATATCAACTCTTTTGGCAGATCACCAAGCTTGGAAAAAAACTATTTTGGAATTAGCTGAAAAAATAAAATATTATAAACCTGATTTACTGGTAGGTATTGAATCGCGTGGGTTCTTATTGGCAGCACCTTTAGCAATAATATTAAAATGCGGATTTATTATGATCCGGAAAAAAGGTAAATTGCCAGGACAAATCATGCCTTATGATTATGATTTAGAATATGGTACAGATACTTTAGAAATACAAACTGATATTACCAAACCACATCAACGTGTTGTCATATTAGATGATTTGTTAGCTACAGGCGGGACATTACGAGCTGCAATTAATTTAGTTGAAAAAATTAATTTAAAACCCGTTGCTTCGGCATGTATTATTGAGCTAGCTTTTCTAAAAGGCCGTGAAAAAATTCATATTCCTCTTCATAGTCTAATTCAATATTCTTGATATTTTTAAAATATCAAATAGTATTTTTTGGGGATTGTGTTTTTTGATCCGGCAATTTTTGTCCAGGTACTGGTTGATTCGTTTTTTTACGTTTAATAAAAATATCTCCTTCCGGTGTAATGATCGGTGCTTCATATTCTGGCAACTGCTGGATAAATAAACGTAAAGCCTCCATAATGGTCTCCATACCTTCTAAGGCTTTGCCTTTAAAATCTGGTGTTTCGTTTTGTGGGATATTATTTTCTACATTTTGGGCTTTAACATTATCTGTAAATATTACAAAGCTTAAAAAGAAACTAATTAACAATACTTTATATTTCATTATTCCTGTCCATCTTGATTAAACTTGATTAAATATTCAAAAAAAAATCATTCCATTTATTATCTTATAAAATAAGATTTCTTTTTATCTTTTTAAAGGTTAAGATTTACAAATTTTCAAAAATATCTATCATCACAAATAGCTTTAAATTAAACAATTATAGGAATTCATTATGGTACAAAAATTAAAGCACTTTATTAATGGTACTTTTGTCGACGGACAAAGCAAGAGATTTGCTGATATTTTTAATCCAGCTACAGGTGAAAAAATAAAAGAGGTTCCTTTGGCTAGTAAAAATGAAGTTGATCAAGCAGTTATAAGTGCTTTAAAAGTTTGGCCTAAATGGGCTTCAACACCGGCTCTGCAACGAGCGAGAATTATGTTTAAATTTAAAACTTTAATTGAAAACAATATAGATCGTTTAGCAGCTTTAGTTACAGAAGAACATGGGAAGACTCTTAGTGATGCTAAAGGATCTTGTATACGTGGATTAGAAGTTGTTGAATTTGCATGTGGTATACCTCATCTTTTAAAGGGTGAATTTAGCGAAAATGTTGGTACATCTGTTGATAGTTGGTCTATAAGACAACCTTTAGGTATTGCTGCTGGAATTACTCCTTTTAATTTTCCTGTTATGGTACCTTTATGGATGTTTCCTTTAGCAATTGCTTGTGGAAATTGCTTTATTTTAAAGCCATCAGAACGTGATCCATCGGCACCTTTATTTTTAGCTGAATTAATGCAAGAAGCAGGATTACCTGAAGGTGTATTACATGTCATTAATGGGGATAAAGAAGCTGTTGATGCAATTCTTACCCATCCAGACATCAGTGCTGTAAGCTTCGTTGGATCTACACCTGTAGCTCAATATATTTATAATACTGGATGCGCCAATGGAAAACGCGTGCAAGCTTTGGGTGGTGCAAAAAATCATATGATTATTATGCCCGATGCTGATCTAGATCAGGCAACTGATGCATTAATGGGTGCCGGTTATGGTTCTGCGGGGGAACGTTGTATGGCAATTTCTGTTGCAGTTGCTATTGGTGATAAAGTTGGAGATGCATTAGTTGAACGCTTATCTCCAAAAGTGCGGGCTTTAAAAATAGCTCCTGGTACAGATCCGGAAGCAGAGATGGGCCCGTTGGTTACCCAAGCTCATTTTGATAAAGTAAAAAATTATATTGATATAGGCCAAAAAGAAGGTGCCAAGCTTGTTGTCGATGGGCGGCATTTAAAATTACAAGGCTATGAAAAAGGCTATTTTATGGGGGGGTCTTTATTTGACCATGTACAACCCACTATGCGTATTTATAAAGAAGAAATTTTTGGACCTGTTCTATGTATACTTCGTGTACCAGAATACAACCAAGCCTTATCTCTAATTAACCAACATGAATATGGAAATGGTACTGCCATTTTTACAAGAGATGGGGATGCTGCTCGTGATTTCACAT
The DNA here is from genome assembly GCA_019695395.1 of Alphaproteobacteria bacterium. NCBI lineage: Bacteria > Pseudomonadati > Pseudomonadota > Alphaproteobacteria > Alphaproteobacteria bacterium. Next base: position 11,648 of record JAIBAD010000030.1, on the reverse strand, counting down.
CAAAAGTTAAAGTTGGAATGGTAGGTGTTAATATTCCTATACCTGTTCCTATGGCATTTCACAGTTTTGGAGGATGGAAAAAATCTTTATTTGGTGATCATAATACTCACGGAACTGACGCTGTAAGATTTTATTCAAAAACTAAAACTATTACAGCCCGTTGGCCAACTGGTATAAGATCAGGGGCCGAATATATTATGCCAACCTTAAAATAATTTAGGCAACTTGAATATTATTTGACTTTAACGGTAGCAAAGTAGCTTTCACTTCAGAATTAATATTTTTAAGAAATGTAGTGAGGTTATTTAGTTCTTTAACCAATAATCTTTCAGCTTTTTCATTTGGCATAACAAAACCATATGGGCTAGAGAACTCAAACCCAAAACGCTGATAATATGCAATATCCCCTACTAAAAAAGCCAATTCATAACCTAGTTCAGCAGCTTTATTCAACGTATAATGTCCTAGTTTTAATCCAAGACCTAATCCCCTATGGGATTTAGCCACCGCAATCGGACCTAATAAAAGAGTTGAAATTGGATGTTGATCAATAAGTATTTGCCAATAACGTATCGTAGCAATGACTTGGTCATTCTCAACTATTACATGACATAAATCCTTAACAGGTGGAATAGATTGACGATATTGATAAGAAGTTTTTTGATATCTATTTTGGCCAAAAGCCTGATCAAGCAATGATTCAATTCCAATATGATGATCAGGTTTTTCAAGAATAATATCAGTCATAATAAAAGCTGAAAAATAATTTATAATTTTATAGAAGCTAATTCATCAATAAGCTGTTCAACGATTTTTAATCCATTTGCCCAAAATAAAGGGTCTTTGGGTTGTAAATCAAATGATTCTAAAAGTTCATCATAACGTTTTGTACCACCAGCTTCAAGCATCATAAAATACTTTGGTATAAAATTTTTATTATCTTTTTGGTAAACAGCATACAGCGAATTTACCAAACAATCCCCAAATGCATAAGCATAAACATAAAATGGGGTATGTATAAAATGCGGTATATAAGACCAATAATATTGATAATCCGTATGAAATTGAAAAACAGGACCTAAACTACGTTTTTGTATATCTAACCAAATTTCACCAATTTGTTCTGGCGTTAATTCTGATTTTCTTCTCTTCATATGAATTTGCCGCTCAAATTCATGGAAAGCAATTTGACGTACAACGGTATTAAGCATATCTTCAATCTTAGATGCTAATAAAATAAATCTTGCTTTAGGATCTATGGTTTGGCTTAACAATTTCCTAAAGACTAACATTTCTCCAAAAACGGAAGCTGTTTCTGCTAAAGTTAATGGTGTATCTGATAAAAGCATTCCCTGTTTTGCTGCTAACATTTGATGAACACCATGTCCTAGTTCGTGTGCCAAAGTCATCACATCACGTGATTTACCATGATAATTAACAAGCAAATAAGGATGAAGAGATGGTACAGTAGGATGAGCAAACGCGCCGGGTGATTTTCCTGGTCGCAAAGCCGCATCAATCCAATTATTATCAAAGAAACGCTTTCCAATTTTAGCCATTTCGGGCGAAAACATTGTATAAGATTCTAAAACAATATTCTTTGCTGTATCCCACGAGATATTTTGATCATCTTCAAAAGGAAATGGTGCTAAACGATCCCAATAATTTAAATGCTCTTTTTTTAATAATTGAGCTTTTAATTTATAATAACGATGAGATAAACGCGGCCAAAAATCAATAACTGTATTTACCAATATTTCAACTGTTTTATCTTCAACTTGATTAGATAAATTACGTGCAGCAAGAGGATGGGGATAATGCCGCCACGTATCGTCTATTTCTTTATCTTTTGCTAAAACATTTGTAATAAGAGAAAAAGTTTTAATATGGCGAGCTAAAGCTTTAGATATTTGTTCACCTGCTTGTCTTCTTTGATCTTCATCTTTATTTGAAAGTAAATTTAATGTTTCATCTAATGACAATGTTTTTTGATTTAAATTAATTTTTATTGAAGTTATTGTTTCATTAAATAATCTTACCCACGATGCTCGACCCACAATAGATCTTTCATATAAAAGCTTTTCTATTTCTTCAGAAAGCTGATGGGCACGAAATAATCGTAATTCTTTTAGCCATGATTTATAATGTAATAAAGCTGTTGAATTTATATGATGTTCAAACATTTGATCTTCTATTTTATTAAGCTCAATATTAAAAAATAGAATTTGGCTTGATAAACTATTAACTTTTTCTTGAACTGTTTGATAAAATGCAGCAATTGTATCATTGCTCATATCTTGGGCATGATACAGTTCTGCATAACTTAATAACTTTCCACACAATTCTTGTAATTTCTCATAATCACTAATAGCTTCATATAGCTCTTCACTTGTTAAAGAGGCTATTTTAGTTTGGTATTTTTTAGAGAACTCTAGAGATTGATCTTGAAGTTTTTTTAAATCATTTTCGATTTCATTAGATTTATAATCAGAATAGAAATCTTTTAAATTCCAAACTGGTAGCATTTGCTGTGACATTGTCATTGCTTATTCTTTCTACTTAATTTTATTAACCTTGTATTCCTTGGCTTGATTTTACTAAATTTCTCAGAAATAAGGTATAACTATCTTTTTTATGAGAGAAATTATGATAATAATTATAATCAGTGCCTTATTTTTATATTGTAATAAGAGGGTTTTATGTTAGAAATGTGCTCTAATTGTGAATACTGCAATAAAAATTTATCCCCTACTTTAGAAAAAGCTATGATTTTTAGTTTTGAATGCACATTTTGTATGTAGTAAAGAAAAATTAAATTTTATTTGCCCAAATTGCCAAGGAAATCTTATACTTAGACCTACTAGATTGAAAAATTTTATTAATCAAATATCCAATTACATTTAAAAAAATTATAATGTAAAAAATTGTCAATAATAAAACAATTTCTCTTTATAATTTTATAATAAAAAACTAAAACTATAAAGGATCTTCTAAAATTTTTGCAAGATCAATGGGGGAGAAATTGCAACAAGAATCATGGCAAAATTTGCCAGATATGTTTTTTAAACAAGCAGAAAAATATCAGAAACAAAAATTATTAGGATATCGTCATCATAACCAATGGCACACATTAAGCTGGGAGGAGATTGCTGACTCTATAAAAAAACTAGCAGGCAATTTAATCCAAGCAGGTATCAAACAAGGGGATCGCGTTGCCATTTTATCTGAAAGTCGTCCCGAATGGCTTATTGCCGATTTTGCAATTATGAGCGCACACGCTATTACTGTCCCAATATATATAACAAATACCATCAAAGATCATAGTTATATTGTTAATCATAGCAACATTAAAGTTGCGATTATATCCAACGAAAAATTATTAAAAAAGTTTTTACCTAGTCTCGGTCAAAAAAATTCCCTGGAATTTATTATTTTAATGAATGATACCTACTCAATTAATCCAATAGAAAAGGTAAAAATTTATTCATGGAAAAATTTTATAGAACAAAAAACTACTTATCAAAATAAAATCCAACAACTTATTTCACAAATTAAATTAGATGAAACATGTTGCTTTATTTATACTTCAGGAACAGGTGGTACACCTAAAGCTGTTATGTTATCCCATAAAGCTATTTTAAGTAATTGTGAAAGCACCTATGAAATACTAAAGGATTTTGGATTGAATCATGAAATTTTTCTAAGTTTCCTTCCCTTATCTCATGCCTATGAACACATGGCTGGACAATTCTTTCCTCTATCTATTGGTGCTCAAATTTTTTATGCAGAAAATGCTGACAAATTGGGAGAAGCAATGCTTCAGGTGAAACCTACAATTATGACAGCCGTTCCTAGACTTTATGAGATATTATATGAGCGTATTTTACATAATCTCAAAAAAACATCAAAAATAAAGCAATTTTTATTTCATCTGACCTGGAATTTAGGTCGCAAACAATATGAATATCCAAATTCTTTAACTTGGAAAGAAAAATTATTAAATAAAATTTTAGAAAAACTAATTCGTAATAAAGTACGTAATCGTTTTGGTGGACGATTAAAAGTCTTGGTTTCAGGTGGGGCCGCCCTAAATTATGAAATTGGGCTTTTTTTTACAGCTCTTGGTGTTCGAATTTTACAAGGATATGGCCAAACCGAAGCTGCTCCTGTCATTAGTGTGAATCCTATTTCAAAAATTAAACTTCACACTGTGGGACTGCCTCTCAAGGACGTAGAAATTAAATTAGCAGAAGATAACGAAATTCTTGTTCGTGGAAAATCTATTATGAAAGGTTACTGGCAAGATCCAATTGCAACGAATCTTGCACTTCAAAATGATTGGTTGCACACAGGCGATATAGGCCAAATTGACGACGAAGGTTATTTATCCATCACAGATCGCAAAAAAGATATCATTGTTCTTTCTGGCGGGGAAACAATATCTCCTTCTAGAATTGAAAGCTTTATTTCTTTAGAAGCTGAGATTAGTCAAAGTATGGTATATGGAGACAAACATCCTTATATTGTGGCATTAATAGTACCAAATTCTGATTATAGAAAAGAATTTTACGAAAAAAATCTTTTGATTGAAAATCAAACAAATATAATAAGCGAGCCTCTTTTTATTAAAGCTATGGGTAAAGTAATTGAAAAAATTAACCAAAATCTTTCATCAGTTGAAAAAATTCGTCGTTTTATTTTGATTTCAGAAGAATTTACTATTGAAAATGGCCTTTTAACACCTTCATTAAAAATAAAAAGGCATAAGATTTTAGAAAAATATAAAAATAATCTAGAAAAACTTTTTACTTAATATAATTTTTAATTAAAATACAAATATTATAAACAAATAGTTTTTTTATTCGTTTTAATAAATTAATTAAAATATAATTTTTTTGTAAATAAGAATGAAAGAAAATTTTAAACTTCATTATCAATTAGAAGCAGACAGTATTCCACTGCGTATTTTTGATCTGTGTATAGTGCGGTTAATTAATGAGAAACATTGGCCCTGGCTTGTCTTAGTACCTCAACGCGATATCAAAGAAATTGATGATTTATCAATTGAAGATCAACATAAATTAATTGGTGAAATAACTAAAGCTAGCCATTGGTTACGTACAGCTTTTTATCCAGATAAAATTAATGTTGGATCTATGGGTAATATAGTTACTCAATTTCATGTACATGTTGTTGCTCGCTATAAAAATGATCCTCTTTGGCCAATGCCTGTTTGGCGTGCTCTTCCCCCTGTTCGTCTTACCCAACAAGAAATTCAAGAACGTATTGATCAATTAACGAAAGTCGAGTTTTTATAGATATCAATAAATTAAGTTTATTATGGTTGAATCCATAAATCTTCGGCAAAAATATAACCAGAAGGATGTAATATAAATCCTCCTATTCTCTTATGCATTACAGTAAAAAGTGTACGCCATAAGGGTTGGCAAATAGGTCCTTCTTCTTGCATAATATATTCTAATTCAGCCATCACACCTGAGCGTGCTTTTGGATCAAAAATAGATCCAGCTTTAAGTAATAATTCATCAAATACAGGATTACTATAATAGCTTTCATTCCAAGGGGATCCTGTCCCATAAGCAAGATCTAACGCCATTGTACCAAAAGGAAAATGTGTCCAAGATGTAAAAGCAAAAGGTATAGAATCGCTTTTCCACGATTCCCAATATTGTGATGATGACACAACATTTATCCTTACATCCACACCAATTTCATGCCACATCTGGCTCATAGCTTGTACAGCAATTAATTCCCAATCCGGATCTTTTTTACAAACAATCTCTGTAGAGAAACCATTAGGAAACCCAGCTTCTGCTAAAAGCTCTTTAGCTTTTGCAATATTTGGCTGTATTGGTGGTAGTTTGGCATAATCTGAATGTAATAAAGATACATGATGGTGCTCACCAACCAAACCTAAACCCAAATGGCTAATTTGCAAAATTTTTTGATTATCTAAAGCTAATTTTAATGCTTTTCGTACACGCATATCATGCCATTCAGCGTGTATAGGTTGCATACGCACAACTGCTGTTTGGGCACTAGGTATTTGATAAAACTCTAATTGATTTAATCGTTCTAGAGCAACATATTGTGTTGTTGAAGCTTCATGAAGTCCATCAATCTTTTCTCCCGCAATAGCTGCTATTGGTTTTGCTGCATCATCACCAAAATCTATAAATTCCACTTCATCTAACATAACCTTATGATGCCAATAGTCTTCTCGTTTCACCAACAAGGCATATTTTTCTTTAACAAACTCTCTTAATATAAAAGGTCCCGTACCTAATGAACCAACCCCAAATTTTCCATTTTCACTAGGGTGTAAAATTAAAGCAGTAAAATGAAAAAAATGTTCAGGTATCGCAATTTGTGGATTATGACAATTAATTCGAAAACTTTTTTCATCAATTTGTTCAATTGCAGATTGTGACCATAATCTTGTTTCTCTAAGATCCTGGCCCTTGGCTGTTTTAATACCTGTGGCCACATCTTCTAATAAATAGTTTTTCATCAAAGCCATCATGGGTGAGTTAATTCTGGGATCAAGCCATCTTTTAATGTTCCATATCACTTGTTCTACTGTTAACGAATCCCCATTAGACCATGTAATTCCTGAACGTAAAGTGAAAGTCCAACGCTTTAAATCATCACTAGCTTGCCATTTTTCCAACAGCCAAGGCTTTGTAATATTATCACTTCCTGTACGAGTTAAATAATCGCAAACTTGGCGAACAACATTTGCGCTATAGCTCCACCCAAAATTATGAGGACTGTCTATATTAGGTAACCTCATACCAATTGTAACTTTGCCCCCAGGTTTTATTTGTTCTGGAATAGTAGATTGAGGTTGCTCTTGATTAGATTGAGCATTTTGTTCTTTATTATCATCATCGCAACCTATTAAAGAGAAAGCTGATGATGCTGAGAGTCCAAGTAAAGTAGAATAACGTAAAAAATCACGTCTTGTAACTTGACCTTGTACAAATTGGTCAAATAGCTCAGGTAAAAAGGCATGAATTTTATATAGGCTTCTAAACATTACGAAAAACAAACTTTATATGTGATATATACGGCATATATTAGATGATTTGCTATTTAAATTGTATTACTATAAATAACTCGATTCTTCAAAAAATTAACTTAAATATATAATCAAAACTATTAAAGTAGCTTCTTATAAAATATAATAACACAATTCAAATTGAATTGTACTTCTAAATGCATTAATTTAATTAGACTATGAGCTAATTTATCAAACAAATTCAATGCCTGAAATTTCACAAATTATTATTTACCCATTTAAATCTTTACCGGGAATAAAATTATCATCTGCTAGATTTACCTCCGCCGGTATTTTAGAAGGGGATAGAGAATTTGCTTTTTTTACTTCAGATGGCCGTTTTGTAAACGGAAAAAGATTTGAAGCTATTCATCATATACGAACTTCTTTTGATTTATCTAATCGTTTAATAACTTTATGGTCAGATACAAAACCATACCCTCAATCTTTTCATATGGACCAACAATGCACACAAATTACAACTTGGGTTTCACAACAGCTTAATCTTCCGAATATTGAATTAAAGCATAATCCTATTGCGGGTTTTCCTGATGATACAAAATCGCCTGGTCCAACATTAGCAACTGAAGCTTCACTTATTGCAGCGGGCAATTATTTTAATCCAATTATTTCCTTAGAAGAAATGATTGAAAGAATGAGGGTTAATATTCTAATTAGTGATGTTGAAGCTTATTGGGAAGATACAATTTCGACGAATGCAGAAACAGGTGGAATATTAAAATTAGGGGATATAAAGTTGATTGTTACTAATCCTTGTCAACGTTGTATTGTTCCAACACGCAATCCTCAAACGGGAATTGCCACGCCCCAATTTATAAAAACATTTATGCAGCAGCGTTATGCAAATTTACCGCTAGCTGTAAAACAAGATTTACGGTATGAAAGAAACTCTTATAGGCTTTCGGTAAATGTACTTGGACCTAGCAATGGTGCAATCCATGTCAGGGAGAGAAATGTTAGTATAGAAGAAAATCGGATTCCTCTTAGAAAATTTGATGGAAAAACGTCAACAGAACTTTTAAAAAATAATTTTCTTTTAAATTAATATAATATTTATATAGTATTAATATGAATGATTTTAAAGATAATATTGTAAGTACAGATTGGCTTTTTGACCATCTGAACGATCTAAATATTTGCGTTGTTGATGCAACGTATCATTTACCAAGTCTTAATAGAAATGCCCATAAAGAATTTGCAAATAAACACATCCCAGGAGCTGTGTTTTTTGATATTGATCTGATCGCTAATCAAAAATCAGATCTGCCCCATATGATACCTTCAGCTGAACAATTTGCTAAGGAAGTTGGTAATTTGGGTATTAGCAACAAACATTATATTATTATTTATGACACTTATGGTTTATTAAGTGCTGCAAGGGTATGGTGGATGTTTCGTTTATTTGGTCACACATCCGTAGCTGTCCTTGATGGAGGGTTGATAAAATGGGAGAATGAAAAAAAACCTTTATCATCTCAAAACATACCATATCAACCAGAAAAATTTAACGCTGCTCTGCAACCTAATTTAATACGTTATAAACAAGATATTCAAGATAATTTAAATATAAAACAATCTGCACAAATTATTGATGCACGTGATACAAGAATATTTTCTGGTTTAATAGAGGGTAAATGGCCTGGGAGGAGACCCGGTCATATTCCAAACAGTATTAATTTACCATTTCAAATATTATTAAATAGTCAGCAAAAAACTTTTATAGACAAGCAGCAAATACAGGAAATCGTTAGAAACAAATCTATTGATTTACAAAAATCTATCATAACAACATGTGGTTCTGGTATTACAGCATGTATTTTAGCCTTAGCATTACATATAATTGGATATGAAAATGCCGCCGTTTATGATGGATCATGGGCAGAATGGGGATTACCAGGGGATACACCCGTAAGTACAGATGAAAATATTTGATAGTTTAAAACAGATAAAATTTAAAAAGAATCGCCCTACTTCTATTCAAATTACTTATCTTGTCCAAAAAAGCAAACCTTTAAATTTAAAAAGTTTTTCTGCACATCAAGATTTAGAAGTTAGTAAAATAAATCATATACCCATTTCCTACTATCGTTTTCTTTATAACACTATTGGAGCCCCCTGGTTATGGTATGAACGACGTCTTATATCGGACCAAGAATTATCAAATTATATACATCATCCAGATATTCATATTCATATTCTTTACAAACAAAAGATACCTATTGGTTATTCAGAAATAAATTTAAAAAATAAAAAACGAATAGATTTTGTATATTTTGGTCTTATGCCATGGATATTGGGTCAAGGTATTGGTTCTTGGTTTTTAGATTGGAATTTAAATTATATATGGTTCTTTAATCCAGATGAAATTTTAATTAATACGTGCACTTTGGATCATCCAAAAGCTTTACCAAACTACTTAAATGTTGGATTTAAAAAAATAAATATAGTTGAAAAAAATATTAATTTATCCAAAATTAAAAAATTTATAAATCAAACTAATTACCAATTTACCAATCCAACACCTTTATCTATTAAAAACAAAAATGTTTAATCATACTGTATCACCATCATCAGTTATTATTACAAGAGCAAGTAGTAGTCTTGGACATACATTGGCTTGGTGTTAAGCAAAACCCAATATAAAATATTTTTCGGCACAAAGAAAGATTAGAACAAACCAAAATATTATGCAACAGTGGGTTCAGTAATCTTATCAACAATCTATATGTAATCTCGTAATAGCAAATGTAGGTATTTCAGGTTGTACGTATGGTCAAATTGAAGATTGATCATCAAACACATATTATTTTTTCCACTAATCTTGAAGGTACACTTAATACAGTTTTACTAATCATTATTTGCCCAGATTTTATAAAAACACCAATGACAGACAAAAACGATTTTCTATGCCATTTTTAATGGATGCAGAAAAAGCTGCAACATTTATAAAAAAGATCTAGAAAATCATAAAGGTTTAATTATCTCATGGCTTCTTTATTTTTTAAGTAAAATATTAAATTTATTGCCTAATCAACTTGTTGATTATATTTTAACACAATTACCTAAAAAGAAACCTTTTTAAATATTAATTTGATTAATTTTTAGATTGTATCTTACGCCATTCAGTTACATTGCGATTATGCTCTGTTAAAGTTTTAGCAAAAACGTGGCCACCTTTACCATCTGCAACAAAATATAATTCATCAGTATTCTCAGGTTTCAAAACTGCTTCGATAGATGCTTTACCAGGATTGGCAATAGGACCAGGTGGCAATCCTTCATACATATATGTATTATAAGGATTATCAATTTGTAAATCATTATGTACTAAAGAACGATTTAATTCTTCTTGACCATCTGTAAGAGCATAAATTACAGTTGGATCCGATTGAAGGCGCATTTTAATTTTTAAACGATTTAAAAAAACTGATGCAACTCTTGGCCTTTCATTAGGAAGCCCTGTTTCTTTTTCAACAATTGATGCTAGAATAATTGCTTCATATGGTGTTGTAATGAAAGAATTAACATTTCTTCTTGGCCATACTTCAGTTAAAAAATTTTTCATAGCCTGGGACATTCGCTTAATTAGATCCTGTTTTTGATCACCCCATGAATAAAAATAAGTTTCAGGTAAAAGATCACCTTCCTTAGGTAAAGGTTGTAATATATCACCTTTTAATCCTTCCGCCTTATTAACAAGATCAATAATCTCTCTAATAGTTAATCCTTCAGGTACAGTTAATTTCCGTACAACAACTTGTCCTCTTGCCATCATATCAATTGCTAAACGAGGCGTAATACTTTGTTCAAAAAAATATTCTCCGGCTTTTAATGGTTTTTGTTGAGCAACAACATGTACCATAAAAGGAAATAAAAAAACTGATGGTATAATTTTTTCTTGATATAATTTTTGCGCTATTTCTGATATGCTCATACCAGGAGTAATAATAATTGTAGCAGAATATGATGTTGGGGTATCTAATTTCTTATAAAAATCAAATATACCTATACCTACCACTAACAAAATTATGAAGCTTATTATTATAGTAGGTAATAAAAAATTATAAGAAAATTTTCTTTTTAATATCATTCAAACTTTTTAAAAACAAGACTAGCATTTGTACCACCGAATCCAAAAGAGTTCGAAAGTACAGTTTTTACAGGTCGTTTTTTTGCTACTTTAGCTACTAAATCAATATCACAACCCGGAGAAGGTTCATCTAAATTAAGAGTAGGCGGTAAAATACCATCTCTCAAAGCTAATATTGAAAATATCGCTTCAACACTACCAGCTGCACCTAAAAGGTGGCCAATTGCAGATTTAGTTGAAGACATTGATAATTTATATGCAGCATCACCAAAAAGACGCTTAACTGCTGCCAGTTCAATCTCATCACCTTTTAAGGTAGAGGTACCATGAGCATTAATGTAATCTATATCTTCTGGTTTCACATTTGCACGTTTTAAAGCTGCACGCATTGCCCTATATGCCCCATCTCCATCTTCAGAAGGCGCAGTAATATGATACGCATCACCTGAAAGACCA
>JAIBAD010000029.1 GCA_019695395.1 Alphaproteobacteria bacterium | reverse complement strand
GGGTTCAACAAAGCCGCTATATTCTTGCTCTTGAACTCCTGGATATTTTTGAACCCCAGCATGTCCTTGAACAAAGCCATGCATTTTATCCATTCTTTTCTGTTGGGTTTTGGATGAGTTTTGAGATCGAGGCGTAGATTTCTTAGGGTTCAGACGGTTGACCAACCATTTGCTGCTGCCAATGACCATCCGGCTATAGGATAGGCGCTGTGATGGGGTAAGGGTTTTGTCCTGTTCCAATAACTGTTGCGCTTTTCTAACAATACTGGCCACACGGTCGGTAATAAGATCGCTATGGATCCTTCTGGCTTTTTCATACAGGGTGAAGAAATCAGCCTCTTCCATCAACCAGGCCATGATTTGCCGTAATGGGGGAAATACTTCCCCATCTTCCCCTTCATTCAGATTTTCTAAACTATAGCCCATGGCGAGTTGAATACAGATTTGTTTTCCAAGTTCAGCATCATATAGAATAGACATTCCCTTCTTCCTTTCTTATTAAAGGTCAATAAAAAAAGCCCCTGTCCAAGGACAAGGGCTTTAAATGTTTTTTTATCAAAATGGCTTAAGATACAATAATTCAATTATGACAACATCTAACACATTTCTATTTCTTTGTCAAGTGAATTCACACCAACCTATCTATAAACCTTTATTTTATTTAGGATTTACGCCAATTTTTAAGGGAATTATTTTTTATAAAAAACCTTATTCATCTGCACGAAAAAATGTATAGGATAATGTTATTGTATTTAAATCCTTTAAATTTGGATCTTCTTCTATCTTGGGGTCCACAAAAAATGTCACCGCCATATCCACCGATTGACCAGATTCCAGGGTTTGACTTTGAAAACAAAAACATTGGATTTTATTAAAATAAGGTCCAACCTTTTCTGGGGTCACATTAAAACTGGCTTGACCCGTGATTTTATGTTGGGTGGGATTGATGGCACGGTAATAAATAAGGGTGTTTTCGCCCACCGCAACATTCACCTCTTTCTGGACGGGATAAAAAATCCAGGGCATGTCCTGATAGGTATCGGCATTAAATTTTACTGTCACACGGCGATCAAGTTTAACATTACTTTCTGCCATTACTTTACGCGGTGTTCCTGCAAAACCTGTCACCTGGCAAAATAACCGATATAGGGGAACGGCCGCAAAGGTTAAGCCAATCATCCCAACAACAACCAAAACCAAGATAACGGTTAACCGCCTTGTTGACATGACACTTTATCCCCCATTTTTCATACGAAAAATGGAAATAAAATAAATAACCAAACAAAATAAAAGTAATGCGGTAAATAACGCCCAATTTTTATAAGAATGCTGGCGCTTTAATTGCCTGGAATCCAAAGGTTCCAAAGGTTTTTGTGGATCAAATTGTTCTTTAGGGTCTCGATGTTGAGTTGGATCAAATTCGGTCATGATACATTAAAAAGGATAAAAGGATTTTTGATCAATAACCAAAACTGTAAAAAGCAAAAATAAATAAATAATTGAAAAAGTAAAAAGTTTTTGCGCCCACATTAAATGACCAGGATTTTTATATAAGTGCCAGCATAAATAAACGAAAATACCCCCCAAGCTTAAGGCCACAATCATATAAATATATCCCCCGACCCCAAAAAAGGGGGGAAGCAAGCTCGTCAAAAATAAAGCCACCGCATAATAGAGCATGTGACGGGTTGTAATCCCTTCACCCTTCACCATTGGCATCATTGGAAGATTTGCTTTTCTAAAATCATCTTGGCGATATAAGGCCAATGCCCAAAAATGGGGTGGTGTCCAAAGAAAAATTAAAAGAAATAAAATCAAGGGAACACTATCAACAGATCCTGTAACCGCAACCCATCCAATCAAGGGTGGAAAGGCACCAGCAGCACCCCCAATCACAATATTTTGGGGCGTTCGTCGTTTAAGCCAAATCGTATAAATAAAAACATAAAAGGAAATGGCGCCAGCCAAAAGACATGCGGTTTGCCAACCTGCTGCCAATCCCATAAGCATAACAGAAAATATTGATAAAATAATACCAAAACTTAATGCTTCTTCGGGTTGCATACGACCAGCGGGTAAGGGGCGTTTTTCTGTGCGATGCATCAAGCGATCAATATCACGGTCATACCACATATTTAAGGCACCAGCAGCCCCGGTTCCAAGAGCAAGACAGGCAATGGCGACAAACCCCAAGAAAGGATGAATTGTGCCAGGGGCAATCATCATCCCACAAAATCCAGTAAACACAACCAACGCCATCACGCGTGGTTTCAACAAAATAAAGAAATCACGAAGCTCCGCCACAGAAAAATTTTTCTGCGCCTTATGATGGATCATATCGGAATTAAATTTTACAGCCGACACTCTTTATCCTTTTAAAAATATTATCCACGAAATTCTGGTAATTTTTCAAAACTATGGAAAGGTGGTGGGGATGCCACAGTCCATTCCAAGGTATGGGCCCCATCACCCCAAGGATTGGCCCCAATTTTTTTGCCAAAGAATAATGTGTGGAAAACGATTACCACAAATAAAAGGGTTGAAAGATAGGCCCCATATGCGCCCATGGATGCTACATGATTCCAACCCGCATAGGCATCAGGATAATCAATATACCGTCTAGGCATACCAGCGAGTCCCAAAAAATGCATTGGGAAAAAAGTAACATTAACACTGATAAAGGTAAGCCAAAAATGAATTTTACCCAAGGTTTCATTATATTGGCGTCCCGACATTTTACCAATCCAATAATAAAATCCTGCAAAGATGGTAAAGACCGCCCCCAGTGATAAAACATAATGGAAATGCGCCACAACATAATATGTATCATGCATATAAACATCTACCCCAGCATTGGCCAAAATAACACCTGTCACCCCACCTACGGTAAAGAGGAAAATAAAACCAATGGCCCATAACATCGGGGTTGTAAAGCGAATAGATCCCCCCCACATTGTGGCAATCCAGCTGAAAATTTTAATTCCAGTAGGGACGGCAATAATCATCGTTGCTGTGGTGAAATAAGCTTTGGTATCAACATCTAACCCTACCGCAAACATATGGTGGGCCCACACAATAAATCCAATAAACCCAATTGACACCATGGCATAAGCCATACCCAAATAGCCAAAAATGGGTTTTCTTGAAAAAGTTGAAATAATATGGCTGATAATTCCAAAACCTGGTAAAATCATAATATAAACTTCGGGATGACCGAAGAACCAAAAAAGATGTTGGAATAATATAGGGTCACCACCACCTGCTGCTTCAAAAAAGTGGGTGCCAAAATTACGATCCGTCAACAACATAGTGATCGCTCCACCCAAAACTGGAAGGGCAAGTAAAAGCAAAAAGGCGGTGATTAAAACAGCCCACACAAATAATGGCATTTTATGTAATGTCATTCCAGGCGTACGCATATTAAAAATTGTGGTGATAAAATTAATGGCCCCTAAAATGGATGATGCCCCTGCAAGATGCAACGAGAAAATAGCCAAATCCACTGATCCACCCGGATGTCCAATCTTACCGGATAAAGGGGGATAAAGTGTCCAACCTGTTCCCGCACCCGTATCAACAAAAGCAGATGCCATTAAAAGAAAAAATGATGGAACCAAAAGCCAAAAGCTTATGTTATTCATGCGGGGAAAAGCCATATCTGGGGCACCGATCATCAAAGGCACAAACCAATTCCCAAATCCCCCAATCACCGCAGGCATCACCACAAAAAACACCATAATTAATCCATGGGCAGAAATTAAAACATTCCATAATTGCCCGTCTGGTTGACCCGCAGAGGTTAAAAGATATTGGACACCAGGTTCTGCAAGTTCGGCCCGCATAATAACCGAAATCAATCCCCCAATTAATCCCGTAATAATCGAAAAAATTATATAAAGAGTACCAATATCTTTATGATTAGTTGAAAAAAGATACCGCCGCCATCCAGTTGGATGGTGATCGTGATGGTTTAATGTATCGTTATGCAAACTTGCCATTCTTATTTTCCTTTAAAATAAACCTTTATCGATATTATTTATACATCATATTATTGGGATTCTTCTTCGGCGACAGGAAATTTTTTACGCGCATTTTCAACCCATTGTTGATATTCTTCTTTAGGAACTGCCTTCACCATAATCGGCATAAAAGCATGTCTGTCCCCACATATTTCTGAACATTGCCCATAATAGGTGCCAGGTTCATTAATTTCCATCCATGTTTCATTTAAGCGACCTGGAACCGCATCAAGTTTTATCCCCAACGATGGAAGCGCAAAAGAATGAACAACATCAGCCGCTGTGGTTAAAAGACGAATCTTTGTATGGACCGGTAAAACAACAGGATTATCTGTTTCCAAAAGTCGGACTTGACCAGGTTTGATCTCGGCGTCAGGAATCATATTTGCATCAAAGGTAAAATTACCTTGATCAGGATATTGATACGACCAATACCATTGATGACCAATAGCCTTTAAGGTTAATTCTGGATTGGGGGTACGATCTTGAAAATATAAAAGACGGAATGATGGGATAGCAATCCCAACCAAAATTAATACAGGGATAGCGGTCCATAATACTTCTAATAAAGTGTTATGAGTTGTTTTTGATGGTTCAGGATTAGCTTTTTCCCGAAAACGTATAATAACCCAAAGAAGCAAAATTAAAACAAAAACCGTGATCGAAATAGCAATAATCGTAAGAATATTATGGAATTCTGTTATACCCTGCATAACAGGAGATGCCGCAGGCGGCATAGCAATTTGCCAATCCTGTCTTTCAATGACATGGCTTTCATTCGCAGCTTGTCCAGAAATCGTCCAAAGAAATAAATTTATAAGAAACATTCCTATAACAGATAAAATTGATTGCCCCATACGACCCATAATATTATGCCTTTTTATATTCGACTTATTTAATTCTTTTAGAATAAATTGGTTGATCATAAACTTTATTTTCCAGATTTGAACATATCTTATCAAATTTTAATCTAAAGTATAATTTCATATCTAGAATTTCTAGCATAATTCGTTTAAACTAAAAGACAAGGAAATCATTATATTTTTTATAAAATTAATGATGGAATTCATAGCCTATGTAAAATGCGACCAACTGTCGCATTTTGGACCCTAGTAAACGTACAAGAGCATCAGAAAAATTTTACAGAATGAGCGACTATTTTAAATCAGGAAATCCCATGCCAACCAACTCCGCACCAGAAAACTCTCTTTCCAATCTTCATATGACGGATAATCTTTTTTTTAAAAATACCAATCTTGAACTTAAAAAAGTTGAAACTATTGTTAATAATGCCTTGCACAATGCGGAAGATGGGGAATTATTTTTAGAATATGCCCAATCCGAATTTTTAAATTTTGAAGATGGCAATTTAAAAGAAGCAAATTTTAATATCGATCAGGGATTTGGGTTCAGAGCCGTTCACGGCGAAATATCAGCCTATGCCCACAGTAATTCTTTACATGAAAAAAGCTTGCGTGCCGCAGCTGAAACCATCCAAACGATTCAAAAACAAACAAATAATATAGCGATTGATCCCGCTCTTAGTCCTCATCATCTTTATACCAATACGAACCCTTTGTTAGAGGTTGATTTTAAAGACAAGGTTGATCTTTTACAAAAAATTGATGCCTATGCACGCGCCCTTGATCCACGTATTAAACAGGTCATGTGTTCGGTAAGCGCGTCATGGCGCGCCATTCAAATTATTCGTCTTCATGGACATCGTTTGGCTGACATTCGCCCTTTAATACGGTTTAACATTTCTGTCATTGCCGAGGATAACAACCGTCAAGAAACAGGGGGACATTATTTTGGTGGACGTTTTAGCTATAAAGAAAATATTACGTTTGATGTTGCCAAACAAGCCGTAGACAAAGCCTTTGATCAAGCCTTGATTAAACTTAAATCACATCCAGCACCAGCAGGGGAAATGGTTGTGGTCCTTGGTCCAGGGTGGCCTGGTATTCTGTTACACGAAGCTATTGGCCACGGGTTAGAAGGTGATTTTAATCGTAAAAAAACATCTGCTTTTTCCAATCTTTTAGGACAAAAGGTTGCAGCTGACGGGGTGACCGTTGTTGATGACGGCACTCTTGCCAATAGACGTGGGTCCCTTAGCATTGATGATGAAGGCACCCCAACCCAGCGTACTGTTTTAATTGAAAACGGTATTCTGGTGGGCTATCTTCAAGATAGACAAAATGCACGATTAATGGGCGTGTCTCCCACAGGAAATGGACGAAGGCAAAGCTACGCTCATTGCCCAATGCCACGCATGACCAACACCATGATGGATGCAGGATCTTATCCTCATGAAGAAATCATTAGGTCTGTCAAAAAAGGACTGTATGCCACCAATTTTTCTGGGGGACAGGTTGATATTACATCCGGTAAATTTGTTTTCAGTGCTGCAGAGGCCTATCTTATTGAAGATGGCAAAATAACTGCACCGGTTAAAGGGGCAACGCTTATTGGGAATGGGCCCGATGTGTTGAAAAAAGTATCCATGATTGGGAACAATGTCGAATTAGATTTAGGCATTGGCACATGTGGCAAAAACGGACAAAGTGTCCCCGTTGGGGTTGGACAACCAACCCTTCGCATTGACGGATTAACCGTAGGTGGGACGGCAACCTAGTCATTACAGAATATACTCTTGAAAAATTATTATATTGATCGAAATCAATTTATTCAAACTGATACGTATATAAAACCAATTATTTGGTGGCTTTAATAGCTCTGGGGTGGGTTTGATTATAAATTTCCTGTAATTTGTTCATGTCTAAAGCCGTATATCTTTGGGTTGTTGATAAAGATGCGTGACCAAGCAATTCTTGGATAATTCGCAAATCCGTCCCTTCATTTAAAAGATGCGTGGCAAAGCTGTGGCGCAAGGCATGCGGCGTTGCGGTCTTGGGTAAATTTAAAGTCAATCTTAATTTTTGCATCGTTAATTGAATTAATCGGGGGCTAAGCCTTTTACCTCGCATACTTACAAAAAGAGGATCATCGGGCTTCCCTTGCCAAGGACATATTTTCAAATAAGTGGCTAGCGCATCTGGAATAAAGGATAAAAGGGGGACGATACGTTCCTTCCCCCCTTTTCCTTTCACAATTAAACTTGATTGTTTTATTCCAATATCTTTTCTATTTAAAGATAAAGCTTCCGAAATACGCAAACCACATCCATAAAGCAAAAGCAAAACGCAAAGATCACGATGCATAATCCAAGGTGCTGTTTGCCAAATTTTTTTATGATCCAACTGATCAGAAAATATTTCTTTTGCTTGATCAATTGATAAAGATTTTGGTAAAATTTTAGGCTGTTTTGGTGCTTTAATTGTAGCCAAAATATTACTTTGAAATTTTTTTGTCTTATAAACAAAACGAAAAAAATTTTTAACAACACTTAGGGCACGATTGGTTGAACTGGCCCCAAATTTTTTTTGTCCCGCACGATAAGCAAGCCATGCCCGTATATGGGTGCGTTCAATCTTTTGGACATGATCAAAAGTAACCACCCCCCCATAATATTCTGACAAAAATTTAAAAAAATCACGAAGATCACGTTCATATGCATTTAATGTATGAATTGAATAACGTTTTTCTACCTGCAACCAGGTGTACCAGGATTTGGTAGATTGATAAAGTTCCCTATCAAAAAATAATTTTATTTGTTGAAGGTGGGTATCCATAAATTTAAACAATATTCAATAATACGTGCAAGGAAATTCAGCAATTCTATACCTTGTCCTGCATGAAAATAACCTGGGTGTCTTACACCAAATGCTAAAATAGCTTGTGTATTTTGTGGTTTTAATGTCAAACGCATTAAAGCGTCCGATCGTACCACCCCTGCCATATTCCCAAAAATACGCGAGTCACCAATTATTTCATCTCGTAATAAAAACCCAACACCTTGCATAACAGCATGAATTGTACCCGAAGGTAATCTTGGCAGTTCCACTAATAAAGGTGTTTCAACATTTAATTTATTTTCTTCAAAAGATAAATTGATGACATCAACATCTAATAAAACGGCAACATCAACCTTAAGTAAATCTATAAAATTTGATAAATCTGTAGCGGTTAGTAAAAGTAAGATAGCCTGATGAATTTTATTTTGGGTTGAAAGATTATCCCTGCTGTTAGCAAGTAAAGTTTCTTGGTTCACTTGCAATTGGGTGAAATCATGACGCAATTTATCCAAAACTATTTTTTGTAAATCTACAATATTTCCATCCATAAATCTTTCTGGAAAAGTAAGTTTATGCAAAAGATCTGGATGATGAATAAAAAAATCTGGATTATGACGCAAATAATCCACAACATCAGAAGCTAGAAGCGGTGAAGGTGTAGAATTATGTACATTTGATCCCATAGCCAAAATAAATTCTAAAGAATTGATTGCCCGGTTTTTGCCCAATCTTCAGTAAAGGCTTTTAATCCTTTATCTGTTAGCGGATGTTGAAACATTTGCCATAAAATGGCAGGAGGTATTGTGGCAACATCAGCCCCCATTTTCGCCGCATCAACCACGTGAATAGGATGACGCACAGAAGCTACCAGTACCTTGGTCTTAAAATGGGGATAAGCTTCATAAATAGACAAAATATCTGCGATTAAATCCAACCCATTTGCCCCCACATCATCTAATCTTCCAACAAAAGGCGATATATATGTTGCGCCAGCTTTAGCTGCAAGCAAAGCTTGGGCCGCAGAAAAACATAAGGTTACATTAACCTTAAGCCCCTGATCAGAAAAATATTTACACGCTTTTAATCCATCAAGTGTTAAGGGTACCTTAATCACAACATTTTTAGCAATTTTTGCAAGACGAAGCCCTTCTTCAACCATTTTATTATAATGGGTGTCGACAACTTCAGCACTGACAGGACCTGGAACAATATCACAAATTTCAGCAATAACATCTAAGAATTTACGCCCACTTTTTGCAATTAAAGATGGGTTCGTAGTAACCCCATCTAGCAAGCCTGTCATGGATAATTCTTTAATCTGACCTACATCTGCTGTATCAACAAAAAATTCCATAAATCCTCTTTACATTTTTTAATTTAATCTAGACATGATATACTTCAATATCTCTATAACAAATCAAAGTAGATTTGACCACTCTTAAATCTACCCTATTTAATTTATATTTAACTTTATGACTGATCAACATTCAGAACCCCAGCCTATTTTACCTTCTCCAGACATTGCAGAAGTTCTAATTCCTTTACCTGTTTCTCATAATTTTGATTATTTAATTCCTGCATCTTTATCTGTTAAAGAAGGAGATATCGTTTCCATTCCTTTTGGCAAGCGTCATGTTATCGGGGTTGTTTGGAAGAAAACGAATAAACTTTGTACCCAAAATAACATAAAACATATTACTAATATTTTAGATATTCCTTCTCTTCCCTTTGTATCAAGAGAATTTATCGATTGGGTAGCTTCCTATACTTTAAGTCCTCGTGGTTCCGTTTTACGTATGGCGTTAAGCATACATCGATATTTAAATAAACCATCCCCACAAAAATTGGGATGGCGTGCTGTCCCCAATCTTGACCTTTCAACGCTTAACACAAAACAGCAAAAAGTTATGCAATATTTATCTGCAGGTGAAATCAAAACTACCCAATTTTTATGTGATGCGGCGTCTGTTAGTTCTTCTGTTATAAAAACTATGGCGCGCAAGGGATTTATTCACCCGTCACCTCTTCCCACCCAAAAAGAGGATAGAGATTTTTACCCCCCAGACTTACCTAAAGCCCATTTATCATTTAACCATGATCAAAATAAAGCTATTGCTGACCTTTACAGTAAAATGGATGACCTTCAATTTCATGTTGTTGTGCTGGATGGGGTAACAGGTTCAGGAAAAACCGAAGTTTATTTTGAAACCATTGCCAAAAATTTTACCGCAGGCAAACAAACTTTAATCTTGCTTCCGGAAATAGCTTTAACCGCCCAATGGTTAAACAGATTTAACCATCGTTTTGGATTTCATCCTACTTTATGGCATTCCCATTTAACCCCAAAAGAAAGAAAAGAAAATTGGCACAAAATAATTTCGGGTCATGCAAAAATTATCGTCGGAGCAAGATCCGCGCTTTTTCTTGGATATCCAAATTTAGGTCTTATCATTGTTGATGAAGAACATGATCTTTCCTATAAACAAGAAGAAGGTGTTATTTACCATGCCCGTGATATGGCCATAGTGCGGGCAAGATTTGGCCAAATCACCATTATTCTTGTGTCAGCCACCCCTTCCCTTGAAACCTTGGCCAATCTCTATCGGCATCGATACCATCTTGTGCATTTACCGGAAAGACCAGGTACGGCAAGCCTACCTACTGTGCATCTCGTTGATTTACGTACCGAACAACTACCAACAGCCCATTGGATATCCAATCCTTTAAGAAAAGCCTTAACCGTTACCTTTGAAAAAAAAGAACAAGCCATGCTTTTTTTAAACAGACGTGGATATGCACCTTTGACACTGTGTCGAACTTGTGGATATCGAATTCAATGTCCAGAATGTACCTCATGGTTGGTTCACCATAAAAATAGTGCCTATTTAAAATGTCACCATTGCAATTATCAAATTTTACATCCCCACAAATGTCCAGAATGTCAGAGTGAACATACATGGATTGCCTGCGGGCCCGGGGTTGAAAGAATCGCCGAAGAAATAAATGGTCTTTTTCCTAACATTCATACAAAAATCATTACAAGTGATACATTACCTAATCCACAAGCTATAGCCGATATTATTCAAAAGATAGAAAATAAAGAAATAGATCTTATTATCGGCACCCAAATTATGGCCAAAGGTCACCATTTCCCAAACTTGACATTGGTTGGGGTTATTGACGGTGATCTTGGGTTACAAGGAGGTGATTTACGTGCAAGTGAACGAACATGGCAAATGCTCCACCAAGTAGCAGGGCGCGCAGGGCGTGCTGACAAACCAGGACAGGTTATTATTCAAACATATAATCCCCATCATCCTGTGATGCAGGCTCTTTTAAAACATGATAAAGAAGCTTTCATGAATTACGAATTTCATGAAAGAGAACAAAGTCATATGCCACCTTTTGGTAAACTAGCTTCTGTCATTATAACATCACGCAATGAACACAAAGCAAATGAACTTGCCTATCAATTGTCGCATTCCATACCCAAAATAGATTATATCGTATTTTTAGGTCCATCTGCTGCACCACTTGCCCGATTAAAAGGATGGTACCGCCAGCGTTTTCTTATCAAATGCGATAAATCCATTTATCTTCAACCTATTTTAAATTCTTGGATTCATACAGTTAAGCTTGATCACCAAAGTAAAATACATGTTGATATAGATCCCTATCATTTTTTTTAAAAATTAAAACTATATTCTTCATAAAGTTTATGAAGATTTTGGGACCAACGACCATTAAATAATTTTACTTTTTCTTCTGCGGGTGAACAATCTTGATCAATTCTTTTTTTAAGAATATCCAAAAAATAACTTTCATCTTGGTGTTGATCATTGTAAATAGATCGCCTTGACAAACCTTGGGCTGCAAGATCAACAATTTTTTTCGCCAAATGATTTAATGGTTGTCCACGAAAAACTGTTTTCAATCCATATTTGGGCACTGTGCGCCTTAATTCTTCACGCTCTTTATAGGTCCAATCTCGAACTAAATCCCAAGCTTCATCCAATGTATTCTGGTCGTATAAAAGCCCCACCCACAAAGCAGGCAATGCACACAACATGTCCAAAGAGCCACTATCCGCACCCCGCATTTCAATAATATTTTTCAAACGAACATCGGGGAATAACGTGGTTAAATGATTGGACCAATCCGATAATGTAGGGACAACACCTGGAAGCGCGGGCAAATTGCCCTTCATAAAATCTTTAAAAGATTGACCTGCAACATTAATGTAACGATTATCGTAATAGACAAAATACATGGGTACATTTAACGCATAATCAACATAACGTTCAAAACTCATATCCTGGTCAAAAACAAAAGGCAGCAATCCACATCGATCGGGATCTGTATCCAACCATACACGTGCCCGGTAGCTTTGATATTCTGAATTTTTTCCTTCGACAAAGGGAGAATCTGCGAATAAAGCTGTTACTAGCGATTGTAACGCGAAACCTAATCGCATTTTTTGGATCATATCTTTTTCCGAAGAAAAATCTAAATTAGCTTGAACTGTAGATGTGCGCAGCATCATATCATGACCCAAATGACCACGAGTAGGCATATAATCCTTCATAATTTGATATCGTTTTTTTGGCATCCAGGTGATATCTTGCCTTTGCCATTTGGGAAGGAAGCCCATACCCAACATCCCAACATTAATTGATGTACATATTTTATATGTTTCAATAAGATGATTTTTTATTTCATGATATGTTTGATGAATATTATGTAAAGGAGCGCCTGATAATTCAAACTGCCCACCTGGCTCTAGGCTAATGGATGCCTGATTGCGTGACAGGGCAATGATATTTCCTTCTTCATAAATAGGATCCCAGCCCAAATGACTAAGATCAGATAAAATCCTTTTAATTCCTTTATCACCTTCATAAGGGACAGGTTTTAAATCTTTCTTATTAAAAAGAAATTTTTCATGTTCAGTTCCGATTTTCCATTGATCTTTCGGACAACACGCTTTTATAAAATAATTTATAAGCTGATCTTTATGGGTTATGGGTTCACCACGATTACTTGGCGGTGCTGACATATTAAAAATCCTTTTATTATGTTGATAAATTAATTAGAGTGAATCTAAATTTGATTGCCAGCAAGCTAAAGCTGCCAAAGCTGCTGTTTCAGAACGAAGAATACGTGAACCCAATGTTACAGGTATAATAAATTCTTGGTTGACTAACATATCCATTTCTCTTTGGGAAAAACCACCTTCAGGGCCTATAAGAATGGTATGAGGTTGATATGATTTTTTCAAAGTATTCGACGCCCCTAATATTTGCTGAATAGGTTTAGCGTCACCTTTTTCTGCACATAATAAAATCAATTCATTTTTATCCCATCTTTTAAGAACATCATCCAAAGATTTTATATTTTCTATTTTGGGGATATCTAATCTTTCACATTGTTCAGCTGCTTCTTGGGCAATAAGATTTAAACGTGAAGGATTAATATTCTTGGTATTTGTATAATCTGTTATCATTGGTTGGAATAACGTTACTCCTAATTCGGTTGCTTTTTCAACTAGAAAATCAAGCCTATTTTTTTTAATTGGGGCAAAAAGCAAATTCAGAGAAGGTGTTAAAAATTGCTTTTTAAATTGATCTTGAAGTTTAATAATCACATGATGTTTTGTATAATTTTCAATTGTCCCTAACCATTCACCTTGTGATCCATTGAAAATTTTTACAGAACTTCCTATGGTCAATCGTAAAACATTTTTTAAATAATGATATGTTGTTATACCAAGTTCAATATGAACATGAGATTGTAGAGAACAATCAACAAAAATTCGTGGCACATAACGATCAGACATTGATAATTTTCCTAAAACTGTCATCATAACAAATGAAATTAAAGTATATAATGACATAAAAATATTATGAATTCATTTTTTACAGATATACCTTCAAAAAGCTGGATCGATTTTCAATTCATACCCCATTTTATAAAGCCTTATTTACGTTTGATGAGGCTTGATCGACCTATTGGAATTTGGCTTTTACTTCTTCCTTGTTGGTGGGGGATAACACTTGCCACGGAACATGGCCATTGGCCTTCTTTCAAATTGCTAGGATTTTTTACGTTAGGCGCAATTTTAATGCGTGGGGCTGGGTGTACCATTAATGATCTTATTGATCGCAAAATTGACCAAAAGGTTGAACGTACCGCCCAAAGACCTATTGCAAGTGGACAAATTTCTATACATCAGGCCATTTTATTTTTGCTGATGCTATTAATCCTATCTTTTCTTATTTTGATTCACTTTAATTCTTTAACCATAATCCTGGGATGTGGATCGCTTTTATTAATAGTCATTTATCCATGGATGAAACGTTTTACCTGGTGGCCCCAAGCATTTTTAGGAATAACTTTTAATTGGGGTGTTTTAATGGGATATGGTTCAGTGCAAAATAAAATTTCTTTCAGCTGTTTTATCTTTTATCTAGGGACAATTTTTTGGACGTTAGTGTATGATACTATATATGCCCACCAAGATAAAAAAGATGATTTAATGATTGGGGTTAAATCAACAGCTTTACATTTTGGACGCCATAATCGTTTATATTTGATA
Source organism: Alphaproteobacteria bacterium (assembly GCA_019695395.1). Taxonomy (NCBI): domain Bacteria; kingdom Pseudomonadati; phylum Pseudomonadota; class Alphaproteobacteria; species Alphaproteobacteria bacterium. The sequence continues at coordinate 8,317 of JAIBAD010000029.1, read as the reverse complement.
TCGTTTACCACTTTAATGATTAGTTTGATCTTAATATCAGGATGGTTGGTTTATTTTACACATATCATATCAGGATTGATATTTTCTGGATCTATTTTAATTAGTGGGACATGGCTTTATTTAAGTATTATAAAGATAGATTTTGATAATCCTAAGCAATGTTTAAAAATTTTTTGCCAACAGCGATTTATTGGTATAATTATTTTTTTAGGATTAATATGTGCTAATATTATAAATTGAAATTATTTTTCTTTATCTTCAAGTTTTTCTATACGATATCGGGCAAGTGCATTATCAACGCTATTCCACGCTAATTTTGACCATTCTTTTTTTGCTGTCTCATAATCTTTAAAGGGTCCAATCCATTCTTCTTCTTGGTTTAAAGGGCTTGTCAAATTATTATCCTTATAGACACCGCCTACAACCCAATATATATATTTTTCTGTGGCAACCATGGCGATCCTATTTAAAATTCCCCTGTTTTAGAAATAAGCGTACCCAAACCCCGTACCGTAAAAATTTCCAGTAATAAAGAATGGGGAATACGTCCATCTAAAATAACTGCAGCTTCCACACCTTGTTTAACAGCTGCAAGACAGGTTGCTAGTTTAGGTAACATCCCATCTGTAATGGTACCATCTTCCATCAAAATTTTTACTTGTTCCGCTGATAAATGAGAGATAAAGTTTTTTGATTTATCGAGGACACCCGCCACATCCGTAAGCATCAACAATCTTGCTGCTTTCATCGCGGAGGCAATTGCCCCTGCTGCCGTATCTGCATTAATATTAAAAGATTGGCCATTATGGCCAGATCCGATCGGGGCTATCACAGGGATCATCCCTGCTTCAGTTATTGTTTGCAAAATTTCTGGGTTTACAATATCCGGATCCCCTACAAATCCTAAATCATGGCCAATATGTTGCAATTTTTTAGCCACAATTAAATTAGCATCACGCCCGCATAATCCAACCGCATTACCACCTGCCTGATTAATCGCCGAGACAATATGTTTATTAATTGTCCCCGCTAAAACCATTTCAACAACTTCCATCGATGGTTCATCGGTGACCCGCAACCCATCAACAAAACTACTTTTGATATTTAATTTATCCAGCATCTGACCAATTTGTGGCCCACCCCCATGAACAACTATAGGATTAATTCCCACTTGTTTTAATAAAACAATGTCACTTGCAAAAACTTGGGCCAATTCTTTTTCTATCATGGCGTGGCCGCCATATTTTATAACAAAATTTTTACCTGCATATTTTCTCATATAAGGCAGGGCATCAGAAATAGTACGCGCCGTCCGCAACCAATGTTTTGTTTCTGAAAAATTACTTATTACCATAAATACCTATTGATTATTAATTATGTCATGAATTGCTTGACAGAGGGAGGATACCCCAAATTTATCTTTGCTGCTAGTAATTAAAATTTCTGGATAGGCCGCTGGTCTTTTATGAATTAAACATTCCTTTTCTTTTTTAAGCTCTTCATAGGAAGATGAGGATATTTTATCAGCTTTGGTTAGAACAATTTGATAAGACAAAGCAATTTTATCAAGAAAATCCATAAAAAGAATATCGTTTGGTTTGAATCCATGTCTTGAATCAATAAGAAGAAAAAGACGACGCAATTGTTGTCTCGTTTTCAAATAATCTTCGATTTGCTTTTCCCATAGTCGTTTTTGTTGTCTTGATACCGATGCATATCCATACCCTGGTAAATCCACAAAATAAATTTGTTGATCATATAAAAAAAAATTAATGCATTGAGTGCGTCCTGGCGTGTTTGATACAAATGCCAAATTATGATGGTTAACCAAACTATTAAGCAAGCTGGATTTACCAACATTAGAACGACCCGCAAAAGCTATTTCAGGCAGAACGCTTGTGGGCCAATCTTTTGCCTCCATAGAGCTGCGGACATAATGACAATGCCCTGCCAAGAAACTTTCTTTCATTAAGTGAAAATTCCTAATATAATTGATATACATAAATTAAAATTTTATGCTTTTTTTGTTTCGCGTTTACCTAAATTAATAATAAGTTGTTGTTGGCTAATTGATAAAAAATTATTCCAAGCCCAATAAATAACTAAACCTGCTGGGAAATGAGCCAACATAAAAGTAAATACAATAGGGAGCATCATAAAAACTTTGGCCTGAATAGGATCGGGAGGTGTTGGCGAAAGTTTTTGTTGAAAATACATCGTAATTCCCATTATTAAAGGCCATATTCCAATATTAAGAGCCGCTAGAAATCCAGTGGTAGGCACAGCCCAAGGCAATAGACCAAAAAGATTAAGAATTGATGTTGGATCTGGAGATGACAAATCAACAATCCAACCAAAGAAAGGTGCATGACGCATTTCAATGGTAACAAACAATACTTTGTAAAGCGCAAAAAAGACAGGGATTTGAATTAAAATAGGTAAGCACCCTGATGCTGGATTTGCTTTTTCGCGTTTATAAAGATTAATCATTTCTTGATTAAGCTTTTGTCTGTCTTGTCCATATCGTTCTTTTAACCTGGCTATTTCAGGGGCCAAATTTTTCATCTTGCTCATAGCACGATAGGATTTATTCGCTAAAGGAAAAAGGAGAAGTTTAATAATAACTGTTAAAAGCAAAATTGAAATACCAAAATTGCCAACAAAATCATATATCGTATCCATTAAATAAAAGATAGGTTTGGTAAGAAAATAAAACCATCCAAAATCGACCGCTCGGTCAAAAAGGGGCATCGACATTTGATCCCGATAACTATCTAATAATTTAACTTCTTTCGCACCCGCAAAAAGATTAAGCGTGGTATTAATTTCAGCCCCTGGATTTAAAGGGGTAAGATCACCCACAAAATCGGCTTGAAAATATTCATCTTGAGCGGATGGTGAATTATTTTTCTGACCATAGGTAAAGGTTGGTTTGTATTTTTGATTTTGAGCAGGTAATAAAGCTGTTAACCAATATTTATCGGTAATGCCTAACCATCCACCTTGTGTTGTTGTCGTGAAGGTTCCCTTTTTTCTTAAATCTTTATAGGTCATTTCTTTTAACGAACCATCAAAAACACCTAATAATCCTTCATGTAAAATATAATACCCTGATGTATGAGGTGTACCATATCTTATGATCTTACCAAAAGGATAAAGATTGACCAAATTATTGCCTTTATTTTCTACCTTTTGTTCGATCGTAAAAAGATAATTTTCATCAAGTTTATAAATCCGTTCGAAAACAAGCCCTTGGCCATTATCCCATGTTAAAGTTACAGGATGATTAGGACGCAATTCTTGGTCCGTGGTACGCCACAATGTATCTTGGGTGGGCACCTTTATTTGGCCATCAGCAAGCCATCCCCAATCAATAAAATAAGAATTTTCCAACCCCACCGGATTAAGCAAAACAATATTAGGGCTTGTAACCGAAGGTTGCTCCCGGTAATGAAGCAAGGAAAGATCATCTATTCTTCCACCTTGAAGGGAAATGGATCCTTCGACCTTGCTTGATATAATTTTAATTCGGGGGCTTGTAGCTAAGGCTTCTGTACGTGTTTTAAATGTTGGTGTGGATGGGGATTGTGATGATACATTTTGATTAGACAATTTAGCCTGATCAACAGGTGGATTAGCTAAATTTGTATTTTGTTGATTCTGTGCTAATTCTTTTTGTCGTGGTAATTCAACAAAATATTGGAATCCCAATAAAATTAATAATGAAATTACGACGGCAAGAATAACATTACGCTGATCCATTTATCACCTTCACTTATTTATCCTTATAATTAATCATGACATTTGATCCTAATCTTATCTATTTCTTTGGTAAAGGATCATAACCACTTTTACCCCAGGGATGGCACTGCGACAATCTGCGCAGGATATAGAACGACCCAACCCATGGACCATATTCTTTTAAAGCTTGAAGCGCATATTGAGAACAGGTTGGATTAAAACGACAATGATTAGGTAGCAAGGGACTAATGATCCAACGATAAAAATAAATCAGAAAAATCATACTATAAGAAAGGATCTTTATAATAAGAACCCAAATATTATTCATAATGTTTTTACAATAAGACATTGCTGCTATTAATTTTTGTGAAGCTTAGTTAAAGCAATTTCTAAATCACGTACAAGCAAGTGATAAGGTCTTGTTAAAATTAAAGAACGTGCAACAAAAACATAATCATATTTTTGACATGCGTGTTGTGTCATAATATCCCGAGCTAATGCTCTTAACCGGCGTTTTGCCCTATTTCGTGCCACTGCCCCCCCAATTTTTCGGGTTGCTGTAAATCCAACGCGCCAAGATTCCGTAGATGTGGGTAGCGGATTTTGCGTATGACACATCTGGACAATAAAAGCTGGCATAACAGCTTTTTTCCCTATCTTAGTGATTCTAAGAAAATCTTGCCGTCGTTTTATAACATGCAGCAAAATTTATGCCAAACTAGGCAGATAAACGTTTACGGCCTTTAGAACGCCTTGATGCGATAACTCTACGGCCCCCAGTTGTTTCCATACGAGAACGAAACCCATGACGGCGTTTACGAACTAAAACACTAGGTTGATAAGTGCGCTTCACACTTCTTCTCCATCATTATATAAATTCTATTAACTTTGTAACATTCGTGTATAAAAGGATATGGTTTAAATGTCAACCATGCCAAATGTTAAATAACGGGGCATTATTTAAGTTTTAATATCATAAAATAATAAATGATTCGGTTCGTGATTAAGATAGGGGATGTTTTAAGGATGAACCCCCTTATTTTTTGCGGCCAACACCAATCCCATGCCACAGGTAATTATTGGAATAATTACATAGGTTAACCCAATATCTTCAAAATATACTGGTAAAGGCATATGTAAAAATCCATAAGTGAAGAAAAATTGATCAATAATTATATTAATTAATGCCCATATAATTCCAACATTAAGCCCATACTTTACATAAGAATTATGTATAGTCTTAAAAAACATATGGGCAAAAATAACTGTACACAAAACAAGTGCAATTGTAATACCCGTTTCAAACAAAGGTGACCCATTTTGTTTAAAAGGAAATAAAGCAAAACCCGCAACAAAAACGATAGCCCAAATTAACACCCCATAAATAAATATACGTGAATATAGTTTCATATAATCCTCCCTATAACTATTTTGTCCCAAATAATCGGTCCCCTGCATCACCTAACCCTGGTAATATATAAGCATGTTCATTTAATTTATCATCAAGTGCGGCCAAATAAACCAAAATTTCTGGATGCATTTGATTAAATTTTTGTATACCTTCGGGTGAAGCAATAAGGGACATAAAAATTATTCTTTTATTATCAACCCCATGGCGGTTTAGAATATTGACAGCCTCAATCGCTGAATAACCCGTGGCCATCATCGGATCCACCAAGATAAATATACGGTCATTTGTTTCGGGCAATTTTACAAAATATTGGATGGGGCGCTTTGTTTCATGACCCCGATAAAGACCAATATGTCCCACACGTGCCGATGGGATAAGGTCAATCAAACCTTCTGCCATACCAAGTCCCGCACGCAAAATCGGAACAACAGCAATTTTTTTACCCGCAATAACAGGGGCCTCTATCGTCATTAACGGTGTTTCTATTGTTTCATAAGTAAGTGGCAGAAAACGCGTAACCTCATATCCCATCAGCAATGCAATTTCTTTCAATAATTGACGAAATTTAATGGTTGGAGTGTTTTTATCTCGCATTAAAGAAAGTTTATGTTGAATAAGGGGATGATCAAAAACATGTAAATTAGGAATCCCGTGATTTTTTTTCATTCCAATATCCCCTTATAGCTTTTAAAGAAATTATCCAATAATACACCAAGATTATGGGACAGTTTATTTGCATGGATCAAAGTATCTTCATGTGAAATGATATCTTTTTTAATCCCTGCAGCAAAATTAGTCAAAGTTGAAATGCCAATAACCTTCATCCCACAGTGGCGTGCCAAAATAGCCTCCGGCACGGTTGACATACCAACAGCATCGGCACCCCAGTGTCTGAATGCCCTAATTTCTGCGGGTGTTTCAAAGCTTGGCCCCGTACAGGCAAGATAAACGCCTTCAAATAAGGTGATATTTTTTTCCTCAGCAATTTGTTTAACAAAGGTTATAAGTTGTTCATTATAAACCTCTGTCATATCGGGAAATCTTACCCCCATATTTTCATCATTAGGGCCGATTAAAGGATTAATGCCCAAAAAATTAATATGATCATTAATAATCATTAAATTAGGGGCCGGCATCGCAAGATTAATTGCCCCCGCGGCATTTGTTAAAACAACAATTTTACACCCTAATAATTTTAAAGTTCTTATGATATGTTGAATATAAATTACACCCCAACCCTCATAAAGGTGGGAGCGACCCTTTAAACATACCACATTATGATGTCCCCATGTACCTAAAATCATCTGCCCCACATGACCTGGCACCGTTAATTTTGGAAAACCTGGAATTTCATTATAAGAAATTGTTTGAGCTGGTGTAATTAAATCTGAAATTGAAGAAAGACCAGACCCCAAAATAATTCCAATATCTGGAACAAAATTGAGGGCAAGTTTTTTTATAGTATCAACAGCTTCATAAGGTGAAATATCAGGTTCTATCTTCTGGATCATAATTTTGGGTTATTATTCAAAGTTAATTGGCGGTTCAAATCATATTCTTTTTGGCGTAAAGGTAATTGATTTAAAATATTTTGGCGTTCCGATAAAGATAAAGAAACCCATTGCCGTATTTCATCAACAGTTCGAAAACACCCAATACAGTACCTTATCCCAGCATTCATCCCAACCTTACATACCCCAATACAAGGGGACAAAGAAGCATTATGAATTATTTTATTGTTTCCTGAATAGGGCATTGATTTAATTTCACCAGATTTTGAATCCTATCTTCAAAACCTATTAGAAATTAAAATAGATATCAATATAATTGATATCTGTATTTTAGGATTTTCATAAAATAGCCGGTGGAATAATCCCCCGGCTATTTTAACAGTATCAATAATTATTTATATGGTATTATGTTTTAATCCAGAATCGACAGCGAAGTAAGATGACTGTGATTGATCTTGCAGGCTTATTGCATCTGTGCCACTGCTGGATGTTGCACCGAATCCACTCATGGCTTGGGATAATAATGTGTTGGCTTGATCATCGGCCGCAATGCTTCCATATCTTTTCAATACTTCATCCATGGTTAAACTTCCTGTGGCTTTGGAATTTACATGTTCTATACCATTAAGCCAGTCCGTGACGTCCGTTATTTTATTTGTACAGTAAACACCAAAAGAATTTTTAACAAATGTATAGTTAGAAAGATCATAACCGCCAAAATCAACTATATCATCACCATCCCCGCCAGCATACAAATCTTCATAGCTATCTTCATCAAATAAAAATTTATCATCACCATCCCGGCCATACATATCATCTTTTCCATTATCATCAATAAACACATCATTTCCCTCCCCACCATCTAAAACATCATCACCAGACCAACCATTAAGCCAATCATCGCCATCTCCGCCATATGCCCAATCATTACCACTACCACCACCTACATAATCATTACCATCTTCACCGTAAATATAATCATCCCCACCATCACCATAAATACTATCAAGACCCACACCGCCATAAGCTTTATCGTTGCCATTCCCCCCATATAAATTATCATCGCCACCATCTCCATAAAGTAGATCATTACTTTCCCCGCCATCTACCTCGTCATTACCATCACCTGCTAATATATAATCTGCACCAGTTTTAAAAGGGAGACCAGGATCATCACCCAATATTATATCATGTCCTTGACCACCAATAATATTATCAGCGCCAGCTCCACCTATTAATAAATCATCTTGAGTGCCACCAATTAACACATCATTGCCATCTAGGCCAGATAATTTACTGTTCTCATTTATGCTAGCTATCATCACATCATTTCCAGCTGTGCCAGAAGCCACATAATCATAGCCAAATAAAGATGGCATTAGTTTTTGGATGTTTGAAAATTCTGGTGATTTAGTAAAATGGGTTTGAGAAAATTGTTCTTTTGATTTTTTAATTGATTGAAAAAACGATACCATACTTACATTCCTTTTTTATTATTAAAAATTATAATTGTTAAAATATTATGCAAATGATTTATAATAATAAAATATTATAGTCAAATTTATTTATGGTTAATTTTTATTAATTTATTAAATAAAATTATATATTATTTATATAATATAAATATTTATTATAATATGTTTTATGTTTATTT
>JAIBAD010000028.1 GCA_019695395.1 Alphaproteobacteria bacterium | reverse complement strand
AAGCAGGTGCCGCAACAGGAGCTGGGGCAGCTTCAGCAACAGCTGGTTGTGCTGGGCTAAATACTGGAGCTGGTCCACTTGGAGCTGGTGCCGATGGAGATGGGGCAGGCCCAGCAACTTCTGGTTTTTCTAATTTTGGAGCAGGGCTTTGTCCTGGTAATCCTGCCATGCCACCATTTAAACCAGATGGGTTATCTAATAAAGTCAATAATTTATCAAGAGCTGGTATAGAACCATTAAATTCAAAAGATACATTCATGGTGCTACCATTAACAGGAATATTGATATACATTCTTCCATCAATACCATTATCAATAATATAGCTTTTAGCAATTACTTCGCCATTACCACCTAGTGTATCTCCAGAAGGTGTGCCATATTTTTTAGCATAATCAATTAAAGCTTTACCTCTGTCGCTATCCATCGTAAAGGATCCATAAGCATTTCCTGTTGTTGTTTTACCTGTATCTACTTTATAAAATTCAATCTTACCGCTCCCATCATTATATGCACGGATAGTAACAGGTAAATTTACAGTTGTTCTTTTTGATGTGAAAATATCTCTATATACAATGGTGTCAACAAAACTGGCCATAGCTTGGTTACTGGATAATGTATTTAGATTTAGATTATTTAAGCTTTTATTCATACCATTTAAAGTAGCATTACCTAATACATCTTCAGCACAGCGGCCGGCCGATTGGTCAAAACCTTTTTCGCAATATAAAATTTCTGCAGATAATGAACCCATCGATAAAAGGCCGGCTGCTAATATTGTGCTTAAAGCTAGTTTTTTACTATTATTCATGATTATTCTCCTATTTCTATTTTTCCGTTATTAGTTTTTATCATTTGTTTATTTATTATGTTTATTACCATATCCCATATTTATTAATTTATGGTTAAAGCCATACAATATTTTGGAAAAAAAATTGAAAATTTATTTTTTTCATTATCCTATTATTTTTTCAAGGATTTCTCATAAAAAATAAAAATCCCCTTTATTTCTAAAGGGGATAAATAGCTTAATTGTTAAAAATGTATTAATTTGTTTAAGCTTAATTTGGGGTATTTTTAATAGTTATAGGATGCATAAGTAATTTAGAATTTGTTGCATTCGTATCTAATATACTTAAAATTTTATCTAAAAATTGTAAACTTTTTAACCATTGTATGTGCTCAAGACTTATATTCTCTTTAAGAAGTGATAGAAAACTATCAAAAGGATCTGTTTTAGGAAATTCAACGAGTTGAATTTCGTCTTCTTCTGATAATTCTAATTCTTGTTTGGTTACATTCAAGGCTTTAGTAAATCCCCCAAGTTCATCAACAAGGCCATTTTCTTTTGCATCTATTCCTGTCCACACGCGTCCTCCTGCAATTTGACGTACTTGGTCTATAGGTAAATCACGCCCTTCTGCAACCTTTTCTAAAAAATCATTATAAAATGCATCAAGGCTATTTTGTAATTTATCCCATCCTGTTTTATCATAGCCAAGGTTAGTGCTATTAATATGAGCATTCTTTCCACTTTGAATGCTGTCCCAATTAATACCTAATTTATCCCATAAATTTTTTGTGACAAATTTTCCTCCATAAATCCCAATTGACCCAGTAATTGTAAATGGGGAAGCCACAATTAAGGACGCAGGGGCAGAAATAAAATAACCACCTGATGCAGCAAAATTACCCATGGATACAATCACAGGTTTACCTTGATCTTCGGCTAATTTAATTTGGCGCCAAATAGTATCGGATGCTGTATATGATCCGCCAGGGCTATCGACACGAAAAATAATTGCTTTAATGCTTTCATCTTCGATAGCTTCTTGAAATGCGTTCACAATGGTACCAGATGACATGGAATGACCATTAAATGGACTATCCGTGTTATTATCCAAAACGATTTCACCTAATCCATATATTACAGCAACCGAAGGTGCATCATCTGACGGATCTGGAAGATTTTTGCTATAGTCTTTTATGGTAATTATTTCCCATTCAGCTTCAGGTGATGACGTCATTTCCTTTGTTTTGGCTAATGCCTCATCAAAATAATACAAATGATCAATTAATTTTAGTTTGACCGCTTCTAGGCCTAAATAAGGACTATCATCAATATATTTTATTGTAGTTTCTAAATTAAACCCACGTTCTTTGGCAATATCTTCTGCAATTTGGTGAAGAATAGAATCTGTTAGATTTTGCATATTGCTTTGGACAGATTTGCTCATAGACGTTTGGGTAAACATTTCAACCGCACCTTTATAATTTTCCCGTCTAGCCATTTGGGCTTCGATGCCTAATTTATCTAAAAGATTTTTGGCATAAGGTGATTCAAGTCGTAATCCCATTAATTCAACGGTGCCTGAAGGTTGCATGAAAATGGTTTCAAAAGCAGATGCCAAATAATATTGGAAAGTGCCATTACTTTCTTCGCCAAAACTTTCTGTAAAGGCAACAGTAGGTTTACCACTTTTGCGAAATTCAAGCACAGCATCACGAATTTCTTGGATTTCAGCAAGACCCATATCTAATTGACCAATATGTATAATTAATCCACCTATGTTGGAATCTTTTGCAGCCATGTTTAAAGTGGGTGCAATTAATTTGATATCTAAAGCTTCTTCATCCCATGTAAAACCGTAATCTGTACTTTTTTCTGTTATGCCATTGTTAAGATTAAGTTCGAGCAACATATGATCAGATAAGGTGGTCTCGCTTTTTATTTCCGTATTAATAAAATAATCAATTTCAGAGGATGCATAAAAAATTGCCGCCCCTATAATAAGTAGGACAAAAAATCCAACGGTGGCACATAAAAAGAAAAAACTTTTAACAAGAAATTTAAAAAAAGATTTCATACATATGGTTCCTTAAATTACAAAGATCAATTATGATCGATCATAAAAAATAACTTTTATCGAAACAAGCTTTATGGTTAACAAATCAAAACAAAAATCACAATCATCTTTTGACCCAAAAAAAGATCAAATACGTCATCAATTAGTCATTTCAGATTTAGGAGTAAAAGGAGATGGAATAAGCCATTGGAGGGAACAAACAGTTTTTTTACCTTATACTTTGCCTGGAGAAATAGTTGAAGCATCGCTTATAGACCAAGAGAAAGGACAGTTTCGGGGATATGATATTAATATAAATAAAATTTCTACGGAACGTATACGTCCCGTTTGCCAACATTTTATGGAGTGTGGGGGATGTACGGCCCAACACATGCATCAAAATTTGTATCAACAATGGAAAATGAATACGCTTAAATCAATATTGGATAAATATTCATTTAAAACAAATATTTTACCTTTATCTCGCGTTCCACAAAAACAAAGGCGCCGTGCGCAATTAAAAATTTTTAAAAATAATACAGAAACTAAATTGGGATTTCATGATTTGGCTAGTCATAAATTAACCGATTTACAAGCTTGTTTTGTTTTACATCCAAATATTACAGATTTATTTGAACCTTTACGTACACTTATTAAACATATTCCCCAATCTAATTTTAAAGCAAGAATTGACTGTACAGTCACAGATACAGGATTGGATTTATTTATAGAAACACATATACCTCTTGATTTATCAAGTCGCTCTTTGCTTATGGATTTTGCACTTGCTCATAATATTATTCGCCTATGTTATGGGGCGTCAAAAAAAATATTTGATCTTATTATTCAAACCCAGAAACCAGAAATAATATTTGATCCAATTCATATACCTTTTATGCCAAATATTTTTTTACAACCAACAAAATTTGGTGAAAAGAAAATTATAGAAATAATTTTTAATGGAATAGGCAAATCAAAAAAGATATTAGATTTATTTGCAGGATGTGGTCCTTTTAGTTTTGCCTTATCGAATAAAAAATTAACAGTTCATGCCTATGAAGGAGAAAAAAATTCTGTCGAGGCTGCTTTACATGCTATCAAGCATTATAATTTACAAAATAAACTTTCATTTCGTCAAAGGGATCTATTTCTTGAACCTTTAACTGGAAATGAATTAAAAGAATTTGATTGTGCTATTTTTAATCCGCCAAGGGCAGGGGCTTTAAAACAGGCTATAACCTTAGCTAAATCTAATATCCCTTTGATTATTGGTGTTTCATGTAACCCTGCAACTTTTGTCCGGGATGCTGAAATTTTAAGGGAAGGTGGATACATACTTCAAGAAATACATCCGATTGATCAATTTTTGTGGTCGCATCATTTAGAACTTGTTGCGATTTTTTCTAAAAATAAATATTAAATTCCTGATTTGGTAATTTTTCCATTTTGCCCTAAATGAAGGAGTAAATGATCTGCTAACACGATAGCTATCATAGCTTCGCCAACAGGAACAGCCCGAATTCCAAGACATGGGTCATGTCTTCCTTTATTTGTGAGAGTTATATTTTCATTGTTTTGATTAATACTATGAATATGTTTTAAAATAGAACTGGTTGGTTTAAGCGCAAAGCGCACAATAATATCTTGGCCTGTTGAAATGCCCCCCAGAATACCACCTGCATGATTGGATAAAAATTTTATGTGTGGATGATCATAAGATATTTCATCAATATATTCTTCACCCTTCGATGTTACACATGAAAAACCATCCCCAATTTCAATACCTTTAACAGCATTAATTCCCATAAAAGCTGTTGCAAGATCTGCATCCAGCTTTCCATAAATGGGGCACCCAAGGCCAGCTGGAACTTGGCGTGCAGTAATTTCAACCATCGCCCCAATAGACGATCCTTCCTTACGTATAGCATCCAAATACTTTGCCCAAATTTCAACCATCGTTGAATCAGGGCACCAAAAAGGATTTTGATTAATTTCATTCCAATTCCAATTAGCACGATTAATTGAATGCACACCAATTTGGATTAATGCCCCTTGGATAATAATATCGTGACCTAAAATATGGTGGATAATTTTTCGAGCAACTGCACCTGCGGCAACACGGCATGCTGTTTCCCTGGCTGAACTGCGTCCTCCGCCACGATGGTCACGTAGTCCATATTTTACATGATAGGTATAATCCGCATGACCAGGACGAAATTGGTCTTTTAAATAATCATAGTCTTTGGGTTTTTGATCTTTGTTTTTAATTAAAAGACTAATGGGTGTGCCTGTGGTATGCCCATCAAAGACACCTGAAAGTATTTCTACTTTATCTTCTTCTTGGCGTTGGGATGTAAAACGTGATTGCCCTGGTTTGCGTTGATCTAACCAATATTGAATATCACTTTCGTTTAAGGATATTTTAGATGGACATCCATCTATGACGCACCCAATGGCTGGACCATGGCTTTCACCCCAACTTGTAAAACGAAAAAGACGACCAAATTGATTAAAGGACATTATAATTATATGTCTTATGAAGATTTTGGATTAAATCCTTGAAGTAATTCTGAAACTTCTTGGGCAGATTCTGTTCTGACCATCCCAACCACGTGATACCCACAATCAACATGGTGAATTTCACCTGTAACGCCATTCGATAGATCGCTTAATAAATAAAGACCAGAATTCCCAACTTGCTCTAATGTAACATTTTTATGAAGAGGTGCGTTAAGCTCATTCCATTTTAAAATATACCGAAAATCACCAATGCCAGATGCTGCTAATGTTTTAATAGGCCCCGCTGAAATTGCATTGACCCTAATATTTTGATCACCTAAATCCGCAGCTAAATATTTGACACTTGTCTCTAAGGCTGCTTTAGCAACCCCCATGACATTATAATGGGGCATTACTTTTTCAGCGCCATAATAGGAAAGTGTTAATAAACTTCCGCCATGAGGCATAAGCTTGGTTGCTTTTTTACATATTGTGGTAAAAGAAAAACATGATACATCAAGCGTTTGTAAGAAATTTTTACGTGATGTATGGACATATTTGCCTTTTAATTCTTCTTTATCAGAAAAGGCAATCGCATGGACAACAAAATCCAAATTATCCCATTCTTTTTCCAAAATATTAAAAACATTTTCAATGCTTTGATCATCGGTTACATCGCATGGTAAAATAAGTTTGGATTTCACACTTTCAGCCAAAGGTGTAACACGTTTTTGCAAAATTTCCCCTTGGTATGTGAAGGCTAAATCTGCCCCTTCTTTAGCTGTGGCTTGGGCAATACCCCATGCAATGGATTTATCATTAGCAACCCCCATAATAAGTCCGCGCTTACCAGCCATAAGCCCTTTTGCTTCGACCATTTTTGCCTCTTGTTATCTAATATAATTAATTATTTTATCTAGCTATACAGAAAAATAGGGTTTGGTCAAATACCAATCTTATTTGCTAGATTATTGGGAATTATGATCTGGCTGCAGCTCTACGTAATCTATCGTTAATTGCCATTCCTAAACCATTTTCTGGAATAGGCATAACGGCAATAGAGGTTACTTTATCAGATTGATCTAAATCTCTTAACATAGAAAATAAATTTATGGCTGCTTCTTCAAGATTGCCATCGAGACTTAAATTTTTTATGACATTGGTTTTACAAGGAATAGGGGAACCAAAAGCCAATAATGCTTCATTGTCGTAAACTTCTGTAACATTAAGTCTAAGGGGAAGATCAGGGGCATAATGTTGGGATAGCATACCAGGGGCACGTATATCTTTAGATGCATTTTCTAAAATATTAATGTGGGATTTTAATTGTTCCAATGTAATAGCACCTGGTCTTAATAACACAGGAATATCCTGGGTTAAATTTATAATAGTTGATTCAATACCAACTTCGCAGTTGCCCCCATCAATGATAATATCAATTTTGTTGGAAAGCGCTTGACTAACATGGGCTGCTGTCGTGGGGCTAACTTTACCTGAAAGATTTGCACTTGGGGCAACAATGGGTTTATCAAAAGCAATCAATAAATTTTGAGCAGTAGGGTTTCTTGGAATACGAATAGCAATGGTATCAAGCCCTGCACAGGCAAGTGAAGAAATAGAACAATTTTTTTGACGATTTAAAACCAAGGTTAATGGTCCAGGCCAAAAATATCTGGCAAGCTCAAGGGCCTGATCATTAAATACAGCAAGATCACGCGCTTGATCAACTTCGGCAACATGGGTAATTAAGGGATTAAAATGGGGCCGGTTTTTTATGGCAAAGATTTTTGACACAGCCTGTTCATTTGTTGCATCAGCACCAAGGCCATAAACTGTTTCTGTTGGAAAAGCAACAAGTTCGCCTTGATTTAATAAATTCACAGATTGATAAAGGGTGCTCCAATTAGGGGGATAAATTTTATGTATATTCGTCATAGTATTTTTTGATTATGTCCCCATGCTACAAAAAATGGATTAATAAAGCCATTTTTACCATACATTAATGGCTGGTTGTTAACTTGACGCACACTCCCACCTGCTGCTTCCAAAATAGCTTGTCCTGCTGCTGTATCCCATTCCATTGTATGTCCAAAGCGTGGATATAAATCTGCTTTTCCTTCGGCCAACAAACAAAATTTTAATGAACTTGATACGGGATTTCGCTCCAGAATTGTATATTTCTCTAAAAAAGATTTTGCATGCTCGGGCATCTTATTAGATCTACTGGTGACTATAGTTAAACCTGCTTTGTCAGGTGTTCGGGCAGCTATAGCATTTTTGATTCCATTATTGGAACGCCATGCCCCCAAATTTTCACCCCCCCAAAATGTGGTATTATTACATGGGACATGAATGACCCCAAAAATGGGTTTATGATCACGTATAAGCGCAATATTAACAGTAAATTCTGGATTTTTTTTGATAAATTGCCTAGTGCCATCTAGGGGATCTATAAGCCAAAATTGACGATCATTTTTTTCTAAATAGGGGGATGAAAGATGATCAAATATTTCTTCAGATATAGCTGGGATATCAGGTGTTAATTTTCGTAATCCTGACAAAATAAATTCATCAGCTTCTTTATCCGCTGGGGTGACGGGACTTGTATCGGGTTTTTCTTCAACCACAACAAAATCTTTATTATAATAAGTCATTATGATATCACCTGCATGACAGGCAAGATCAATAATTTGTGGTAATAAATCAGGTAAAATCACGTCTTCTTATTAACTTTCGTTTTTAAGAATGGCTTCACTTTCAAGAACATTAGCAACAGCATGAATAACAGCAGCTATTCGAATGCAGTTTTGTATAGCTTCAGGTGCAATACCTGATGTACGTAAAACATTTTCATGTGAATCCATACACATACCACATCCATTAATAGCTGATACGGCTAAAGACCATAATTCAAAATCTGTCTTTTCAACATTTGGTTTTGCCAATACATTCATTCTTAATCTTGCTGGTAATGTTTTATAATCGGGTGATGAAACAAGATGAACAAATCTATAATAAATATTATTCATAGACATAATTGTTGCTGCGGCTTTAACAGCTTCAAGAGCCGTTTCTGATAGAAATGATGAAAAAATTTTAAAAATCATTTCAATTGTTTGAGAATTTCTAGACGCCAAAGCGCAAGCAATAAAAGTCCCAGCTTTTTGTTGATCGGTCAGGGTTGTATCATCAGCTAGATTTGAAAGATTAAGACGTATATCTTTCGCATAATCTGGTAAAAGCTCTTTTAATTCTTCAATTGATGTCATGATATATTCCCAAGAGAAGCAAGGACATTAATTATAAATTTAATGTCCTTGTTTAAAATAATAAATATTAGGCTGTTTTAAGAACAGGTTGGCCTTTTTCCCAATTACATGGGCAAAGTTCATCAGTTTGTAAGGCATCAAGAACACGTAAAACTTCATCAGGATTACGACCCACACTTAAATCATTAACAGATACAAAACGAATAATATGATCTGGATCCAAAATAAATGTAGCTCTTAAAGCAACGCCACCTTCTTTATGTAAAATACCAAGTTGCTGGCAAAGTTCACGTTTAACATCAGCTAACATAGGAAAAGGAAGATCTTTTAAATCTTGGTGATTTTGACGCCAAGCAAGATGAACATATTCGCTATCAATACTGACCCCATAAACAACAGCATCACGTTCTTTAAATTTGCTGTTTAATTTACCAAAAGCTGCAATTTCTGTTGGGCAAACAAAGGTAAAATCAAGAGGCCAGAAAAAAACAATTTTCCATTTACCATTATCTGATTTTTCGGAAATATCGGTAAAAGCTTTTTTAGGATCAGTTGAAATAACAGCTTTTAAATTAAAATTGGGAAATTTATCCCCGATAGTTAGCATAATGTTCTCTCCTCAATAATTTAGTTTATATATTACAGTATTATATAGAGTGCTTTAACCAAGCATTCTAGAGGTAAAATAAAAAAATCTTTTTTGTCTTGTATTTTAATGAAAACTTCTAAAATATTTTTATATTATGCCCTTAGTATAACATAAAGGTTTTATCTTATGTCAACGAAAACGATTTCTTTAACTGAAAATGTATATCAATATATCTTGAAACATGGCTTAAGAGAAGAACCTGTTCTTCAAGAACTTAGAATTGAAACAGCAAAATTGCCCTCAGCCATGATGCAGATATCACCCGAACAGGGGCAATTTATTAAATTACTTATTCAAATAATCGCCCCCCGTTTAATTATCGAGATTGGTACTTTTACAGGATATAGTTCAACATGTATGTGCCTTTCTCTTCCAAGTGATGGAAAATTAATCGCTTGTGATATTAGTGAAGAATATACAAATATGGCTAAACGTTATTGGCAAAAGGCTGGTCTTTTAAAAAAAATTGATTTGAAAATTGGACCTGCACTTTCTTCTCTGGATCAATTTTTAAAAGAAGGTATGCCAAACAAAGTTGATTTTATTTTTATTGATGCAGATAAAGCTAATTATATCAATTATTATGAACGTGGCCTTTCATTACTAAGACCAGGTGGTTTAATGGCAATTGATAATGTTTTATGGGGTGGGTTAGTTGCGGATCCATCTGTCAATGATAAAGATACAATGATTATACGTGAATTGAATAATCTTATTCACCAAGATAAACGTGTTGATTTAAGCCTTTTGCCCCTGGGTGATGGATTAACGTTGGTTCGAAAACGCTAAAATTTAATTTTGGGCTAAAACTTCTTTCAATGTTCCCAAAACTTCAACAGTACTTGGAAAACCTGCATAGGCTGATAAGAATATAATTAATTCAATGATCTCATCTTTTGTCCATCCTACATTTAACATTCCCTTAAGGTGGGCTTTGATTGGTAATCCTGTTTGACCTCGTCCGATCATACAAGCAACTGCGGCTAATTCACGGTTTTTATCAGAAAAATTTTTACGTGCATATAGGTCTCCGTAAACAAAATCAACAATATATTTTGCAAAATCTGGGGATATAGATTCAAAATGTTCAATAATTTTTGTGGATCTATCCCCCAAAATATCTTGGATGCGTTGCTTTCCAATTTTTTCTTTAGTCATGTATATTTCCTGTAAAGTTTTATAAATTTCATACTACGCAGTTTCTGTATGGTAAGGATGATGTGGATCAAAAATAGAATAGATGAAAGAATTTTTGTCATTTTGATCTAATGCATTCTGATGGTCTAGAGTTGGTATTAAATCTGGTGGTATGAATGTTGAAATTTTAGGTTGTTTTTTAATTGATCCAAATTTTTCTGGATTAAATTTACTAGCTGCCCATTTGTAGGTTGAAAGAACCATTTTTGTATAGGTTAGTTTTTGTGAAGGTTTTAAAGATGTATTTTCATCATGAAGATTTGAATCTTTCACCTTTTTGACAAGATCTAGCATATCATCTACTAATAAATCAGCCTGGAGTGCGCGAGCCTTTTTGTACATGTCATAAAACTCTTTTTCTTTCAAAAGCCAACATGCTAATTGATCAAAGGATATAGGATTCCCATCGTCATCACAAAGGGTACGAAGATTTTCACCTTGGATAATTCTAAGACAATATTTTAAAGCTAGGTCAGGATTATAATTTAATGACATAAGTATATCCTTATAAAAATAGTTAATAAAAACTTCAAATAGGATTATTATAGGTAAATTCCTATCATATTTTTTAGTTTATGTCAAGTAAAAAATAATATATTATTTTTAATAGGTATATACTTATTTAAAAAATATACATTAAGGTAAGTCTTTTAATAAAAACTATCATATTTCGTCACATAGGAAAATTAAGTTCAAAAAACTGTTAAAACAAAATTTTATTTATAAACAAAATCCCCTCAAATTGAGGGGATTTTGTTTTCTCAAAAATATTAATTCTTTAAATTAATATTGTTGCTTTTAATTTAACTATTAACAACACGCCATGTACCATTTGCTTGTCGGCATGCAGTACCGGTAGCTTTTTGAGGGCGTCCATCAATGGTTACAGTTGTTTCATAATCGCGACACCATGTTCCGTTATTTTGTTGATAGGTACGTGTAGGGGTGGTTGACCCATTGTGATTTGTATTGGGATTGGACCAACTTGATCCTTGGCCATCCCTGTTATATTCAAGGGCAGAAGCTGCACTGCGTTGAGCTTCAAGTTGGTCAGCACGGTCTAGGGATGACCCAATTTCATTACCTAACCATGCACCAACAAGGGCTAAACCTGCAGTGGCTGCAAGATTTCCGGTACTGCCTCTTTTTCCAATTTCTGATCCAGCCCAACCACCAAGGGCAGCGCCACCAATTGTTCCAACGGTTTCTTTAGTGCCCCATCCTGATGTACCCGATGTACGACCACCAGACGAATTACTATTTGTACAGGATGTCAAAGATAAAGATAGCGCCGTAATTAGGATAAATTTAATTTGATTGTTATACATCTGATTACCTTTCTCGTATACATTGTATATCAAATTTAGCAGGAATTCATATCTCTATTATAGATGAATAAATAATTTATCTATATATATTTTTAAGAATTGATAATTTAATTTTATCATATTGTTTTTAGAAAAAAAATAAACGATTATAAAAATTATGTCAGATTCTTCAAATTTGAATAATCAAATTGATAACCCATTTCAATTATTTCAAGAATGGTATGATTTAGCCTGCCAAAAAGAAATTAATGATCCAAATGCTATGTCCTTGGCAACGGTATCTGACCAAGGTTATCCATCATTGCGGATAGTTTTATTAAAAGATTTTTCTGATCAAGGATTTGTGTTTTATACCAATCTGCATAGTAGAAAAGCCGAGGAAATAAAACATAATGATAAGGTTGCTTTGTGTTTTCATTGGAAATCATTAGTGCGATCAATTAGAATTGAAGGGCAAGCAAGGAATGTAAGTGGGGATGAAGCTGATCATTATTTTGCTACACGTCCACGGGAAAGTCAAATAGGGGCTTGGGCATCACATCAATCACACTCTATGTTTGATTATTCAGATTTAATAAAAAAAGTAGAGAGTTTTAAAGAAAAATTTGGGGATGGTTTAATTCCGCGACCAGAGTTTTGGTCAGGATATAGGATCATTCCTCATCGTATTGAATTTTGGCAAAATCAACCTTTTCGACTTCATAAAAGAGTAGTTTTTATTAAAGAAGAAAATCAATGGTCACATCATTATCTTTATCCCTAATTGTCATTATCTTATAGTTATCAAATGGCTAGTTCTGTCAATTCTTTGGAGTATCAACTACTTTTAACCCGAGCTGCTTATGCTTCTATTTTTGCGGCAGCTTCATTAATTGTTATTAAAATTGGTGCATTTTTGATAACGGATTCTGTTAGTATTTTTGCATCTCTTGTGGATTCTTTATTAGATATAGCAGCATCATTGATTAATTTTTTTGCTATTCGTCATGCTGTTGCACCAGCGGATCATGAACATCGTTTTGGTCATGGAAAATTAGAAGCTATGGCAGCTCTTGCCCAATCAGCTTTTATTGCAGGATCTGCTTTATTTCTTTTTATAGAAGTGGGACGACGATTTATTTATCCGCGACAATTAGATAATGTGCCCATAGGTGTTGCGGTGATGATTGTGTCTATTGTGGTGACAGGGGGACTAGTTGTTTACCAAAGATATATAATTCAAAAAACAAAATCGCTAGCCATTAGTGTTGATTCTATCCATTATTTAGGAGATTTATTAAGTAATGGTAGTGTTATTGTAGCTTTACTCCTAACTCAATTATGGCAATTTCCTTCTATAGATCCTATCTTTGGAGCAGCTATAGCTTTTTACATTTTGGGTACATCTTGGTTTATTAGTAAAAAAGCCTTTGATATGTTAATGGATCGTGAATTACCAGATGCAGAGCGGGAAAAAATTTTAAAAATAATTTATGAACATGCTTCGGTACGTAATGTTCATGATTTGAAAACCCGTACAGCAGGACAAATTATTTTTATTCAATTTCATTTGGAATTAGATGGCAATATATCTTTATTAACTGCGCATCTTATTACGGATCAGGTAGAAGCAAAATTATTAGAAAAATATCCGTCAGCCGATATAACTATTCACCAGGATCCTGCTGGGGTTGAAAATATTCAGTCTTTATTATAATTCATCATTATTGGATCCACGGCGTCCAATAGGGGTATTACGATGAATATAAACCGATAACATTAATCCAAATCCTACAAGTACAGTCATCATCGCTGTACCACCATAAGATACTAAGGGTAAAGGCACACCGACAACAGGAATTAATCCCATAACCATGGCTGTATTAATAAAGACATATAAGAAAATATTAACTGTTAATCCCATACATAAAACGCGTCCAAAATGGTTTCGGCACTGTGTTGCTATATGATGACCAATAAAAATTAATGCACCAAACAATACAATAACTGTTACTCCACCAATTAATCCAAATTCTTCGGCGAGCATGGTGAAAATAAAATCTGTATGCCGTTCAGGTAAAAAATCAAGATGGCTTTGTGTTCCTTGAAGATAACCCTTACCAAATAACCCTCCAGACCCAATAGCAATTTTTGACTGAATGATGTGATATCCTGTACCTAATGGATTACTTTCAGGGTCAAGAAATGTTAAAATACGATCTTTTTGATACCCATGAAATAAGACATTCCAAAATATTGTTATTAAAATAAGCCCAACAGCACCTGCTGAAATAAAAATCCACATGGGAATACCAACTGCAAATAATAAAAATACACCGCTTAAAGCGAGCATTCCTGCTGTTCCCATATCAGGTTGTTTTTCTATAAGAAAGGTTGGAATTAATATTAAAATACCTGGTAAAATTAATGTAATAATAAGACGGATAGGTCTATTCATATTATCAAAATTATATCCATGAAAATATTTTGCGAGTGCGAGGATTAAAGCAATTTTCATAATTTCAGAAGGTTGCAATTGAAAAGATCCAATATCAATCCAACGTCGTGCGCCTTTGGCTTCTTCCCCAATAAATAGGACAGCAACCAATAGAATAAGGGCAAGAATATAGAAACTATAGGCATGTTTTAAAAGAAGCCGCAAATCAATTAAAGCAATGCCAAGCATAATTAATAAACCAATACCAAAACGTATAATCTGTTTATTTGCCCATGGTTCAAAAGAACCCCCGCTTGCTGAGTAAAGCATCACAATACCAATACTAGTGATAGCAATAATTGTAAAAATTAATCCCCAATGTAAATTTCGTAATTTTTCACGAATACCTTGGGGGGTAGCATTAACAGTTAAAGAGGGGATAACAGGCATATCTTATGAACTTTTCACAGCTAACCCGTGGATAGAGTCGCGGGTTTGGGCTTCAATTAATATATCACGGCAAATTGGGGCAGCAATTGCGGAACCACCACCGCCATGTTCAACCACAATAGCTGCTGCATATTGTGGGTTGTGAACTGGTGCATATCCTATGAAAAGGGCATGATCACGTCTTTCCCAAGGTAAATCCTCGTTTTTAGTAACACCCGCCGCACGTTCTGTCATGGTAATACGTCGAACTTGAGCCGTTCCTGTTTTGCCTGCCATTTCCATGCCAGGAATAGTTATTCTTGAACGGTATGCTGTACCACCTTGGACATTGGTTACTTGGTTCATACCTTCAAGCACGACTTTTGTGAAATTTGGATTGATGTCCATTTTTAGTGCTGGGGTTAGATTACGTGGATCTTCAGCCACTGTATTACGGCGAATAATATTTGGTTTAATGGCATATCCACCATTACACATGCGTGCTGTCATAATAGCTAATTGTAAGGGTGTTGTTGTAATAAAACCTTGTCCAATACCTGCAACTAAATTTTCACCAGGTTGCCATGCTTCTTTAAGGACAGATTTTTTCCAAGCACGATCGGGAATAAGTCCAGATTTTTCACCGGGAAGTTCAATTCCAAGTTTTGATCCTAACCCAAATTTTCTTGCTGTTGCCGCAATCGCATCAATACCAATTTGTTTAGCCATCTCATAAAAATATAGGTCACAGGAATTCATCAATCCTCCGACCATATTGAGAGTGCCATGTCCACCTCTTTTCCAACAATGAAAAAGAACGCGCCCCATAGATGTTTGCCCCCCGCAAAATACAGTTTTATTTGAACTAATTCCCATTTCCATTGCAGCCATAGCCACAATTATTTTGAATGTTGATCCAGGGGCATATTGTCCAGCAATAGCTTTATTAATTAAAGGCCTGTACATATTGCTATAAAGCTCTTTCCATTCTTTTGATGAAATACCTTTGCTAAAGGTGATTGGATCAAAAGTTGGGGTAGAACCAAGCGCAAGAATATCACCTGTGTGCACATCTAAAACGACAGCTGATGCACTTTCTTCGGCCGCTAAACGTTGTTGGGTATATTCTTGTAATTTAGCATCCAAAGTTACAATAACATCATGACCTGTTTGACCTTCTTCCCTAGATAATTCTCTAATGACACGGCCATGGGCATTTATTTCGCGTTCACTTTTACCCGCACTACCTCTAAGTTGGGGGTCAAGCTGTTTTTCAAGACCGCTTTTACCAATACGAAAATCTGGGATAGAAACCAAGGGATCGGTATCGCGTTCTTTTTCTTCCTTAGAGACAGGACCCACATATCCCAAAATATGTGCTGTTGCACCCCCATAAAAATATTTACGTATTTGACCTGTTTCAATACGAAAGGCGGGAAGATCAAATGAATTAACCTCAATTTTTGCAACTTGTTCCCAATCAAGATTTTCTTTCACTAAAACTGGGGCAAAACCTTTTCTTTGATTGCCAATAATATTTTTGATACGGTCACGTTCAGTTGGTGTCAAAACAACAATATTTTTTATACTATCAAGTAGATTTTCAACATTCCCATCTTTATTATCGACAACATAAAGGTGAAAACTTTGTTCATTATTAGCAAGAGGTATACCAAAACGATCTAAAATTTTGCCTCTCATAGGGACAAGCGGTTGAATATCAATGCGATTTTCGTCTGCAATTAATTCAAATCTTTTAGCTTGAATAACTTGAAGATAATACATACGTCCAGCTAAAAATGAGAGTAGCAAAGCTTTTCCACCGAGTAATAACGATGTACGTCTGGAAAAAATTTTAACTCTATTTTGGTCTTGTAAAATCATATGTTATTTAATGTTCAATATTTAAATAATTTTTTAACTTTTCTAAAAAGAAAACAATAATGGGATATAAAACCACACCAATCATATAATAAATTAGAGGAGAAGAAAAGCTTAACATATGTTTATTTAATAAAGAAACAAGTCCCCAATTTAAAATATTTACCAAACTGCTCATAATAGCAAAGCTAATCCAGTCGACTAAAAAATCCGATCCAATAAAAATTCGTCGTTTAATTTCAATTAAAAAATAAAGAAGCAATAATCCCAAAGCACCAACCCCAATGGGGGCATAGCCCAAAATATCTGCTAAAATTCCTAGTAAAAATATACCAAAAGGTTTTAATGAATTGGGTTGATGGGTTGACCAGAAAAAAATATTAATAGTTAAAAAAACTGCCCCAAGATTAGGAAGAGCAACAGATTTTAAAGGAAGTGCGCCAAGAATTAAAAATAAAAAACCTAATAAGATAGGTGTCGTTGACCCAATAAAACGTTCAATATTTTTATGAAAAATATGATTTTGAAATAGGGACATTATTACGGTGTTGAGTTTTTTTGAGGAGGAAGTTCATTCAAACCAGGTATATTGTAACGAATAAGTCTTAAATATTCTAATCGATCTAAATCCACAAAAGGCTGAACAAGGGCCCCAGAACCCACAAGCTGTGTGACAATACCTATTTGCATACCGGGAAGAAAAACCCCTCCGTCTCCTGAGGTTACAATCCTGTCCCCAATTTGAGGAAAACTATCGGGTTGTATATAAATAATTTTAGGCAAATCCGAATTATCACCCACCAAAATAGCTTTTTCTCTTGTGCGTTCATTAATTACAGGGATTCTTGAACTTGAATCTGTAATCAAGACAACCCTGGATGTGTGGCTACTGACCTCTAAGACGCGCCCTGCTAGACCATCACCTGTGAGCGCAATTTGACCTTTGCTAATATTTTGTTGTTCACCAATATTTACCAACACATTATGGGAAAAAGATCCTGTATAATTTCCAATGACCCGACCTGTCGCAAAAGAAATAGCAGGTTCAGCAGGCATATGTGTTAAATTTCTAAGAGATGTATTTTCTGCTTCGAGCTGTCTTGCCACAGCTTGCCATTGTAATAATTGGGCTTGTTCGGCGCGCAGTCTTGTAACTTCTTGACGTAAATTGCCAATTTCTTGAATGGTCAAAACAAAATCTTCAATAGTTCTTATAGGGTAAAGAAGTACAGTAAAAACAGGGGCAAGTGTTGCATCAACGGATATTTTCATCCGTTCGATTAAAATGTTATCATTTTTACCAAGAAGCATGAGAATGATAGATGCAATAACCATAAAAGCAAAAATAAAACGCTGAATAACTTGCGTAAAAGGGGAAATATAACTGCCCCTTAAGCGTCGTATTTTTCTTTTTGGTGCTATTATGTCTTGAGCCAAATTAATCTCACTGCATCAAAGTTGGCGGTGGTATTTTAATACATATTAATAAGTACAGAACGGAAGTTCACCATATCTTCAAGGCAGCGACCTGTGCCTAATGCAACGCATGATAAAGGATCATCGGCAATTGAAACAGGTAACCCAGTTGAATGGCGTAATACAAAGTCTAAATTAGCTAAAAGAGCACCCCCACCTGTCATAATAATACCCCGATCGACGATATCTGATGAAAGTTCAGGTGCAGTATTTTCTAAAATCGTTTTAACGGCTTCAATAATAGCAGCAACAGGTTCTGCCAAACTTTCTGCAATTTGACGTTCTGAGATAACCATTTCTCTTGGGACACCATTCATTAAATCACGTCCCCTAATTGGCATGACACGCCCATCACCATCTTCGGGAAGACAGGCAGAGCCGATTTGTTTTTTAATCCGTTCAGCCGTTGTTTCCCCAATAAGTAAATTGTGATGACGGCGAATGTATGAAGTAATTGCTTCATCCATTTTATCCCCACCAACCCTAGCCGAGCGGGATGAAAAAATACCACCCATCGATAAAACAGCAACCTCAGTTGTGCCCCCACCAATATCAACCACCATAGATCCCGTAGGTTCTGTTACGGGTAATCCTGCACCAATAGCTGCTGCCATAGGTTCTTCAATAAGCCAAACTTTTCTGGCACCAGCACTTTCTGCTGAATCTTGAATGGCACGCTTTTCAACAGCGGTTGAGCCTGAGGGAACGCAAACAATAACTTGGGGATTGGCAAAAGCTCTACTGTTATGGACTTTCCGGATAAAATGTTTAATCATTTCTTCGGCGACTTCGAAATCAGCAATAACACCATCACGTAAAGGACGAATAGCTAAAATATTTCCAGGTGTTCGACCTAACATCATTTTTGCTTCATCACCCACAGCTAAAACATGTCTTCGTCCGCGATGTTCTGTAACCGCAACAACAGAAGGTTCATTAAGGACTATACCGCGTCCTTTTACATAGACTAGTGTGTTGGCAGTACCAAGGTCGATGGCTAGATCGGCAGATAATAAACTTAACAACTTAGAAAACATGTTTACTCACATCTAATTTATTGTCATTGGTGAATGGAAGATTAGACTATTTAATCCTTTATGAACATTAAAAATACGTATATTATTAAAATAATTCTTTTTAATCCAGAGTTTAATTTATTGTTTATAATATAGAGAATGAATAAATGGCAAATAAACTTTTGGAGTTTCTTCGCCTTAATATTCTTATTGAACCTGGAATAAGTGCCTAGTTCAAAAATTTTTAAAAAAATCTCTTTGAAGCATATTAAAATAGCTTCGATCTTTAATATCTCTTTCTAAAAAGAAAGCATTTTTAAGTTGATGCCTGAACCATGTATATTGCCGTTTAATATAATTTCTCGTTCTTTGTGATGCTTTTAGAATAGCATCTTCAAATGATATAGAATGGTGTAAATAAGTGATGAGTTCTTTTAAGCCTAAGGTTTTCATAAGAGGATGCTCATAATTGATGTTAAGATTATCTATCGCTTTAGCTTCTTCTAGGCCACCATTTTCAATCATAAAACGTAGCCGTTGTTCTGAAAATTTATATAAAACTGCCCTTTCAGGGAGAAGACAAAAAATTTTAAAAGAATATTTTAAAGATGAATTCTTATAGGAATGCCATGTCAAAATTGATTGATTGGTTGCTTTTATCACCATCAAAGCTCTCATAATTCGGTAAGAATCATTTGCATGAATTTGATATGAGGCTTCAGGATCAAGAGTTTGAAGTTCATGATAAAGATGATTAAGCCCAAATTGCTGATAGTTTTCTAAAATGCTTTCTTGAATATGGTGGGGAATTTTAGGAATAGGGGCAAGCCCTTCAATTAATGCTTTAATATAAAATCCTGTTCCTCCCACGAGAATAGGTTGGAATTTTTGTTGAAATGCCTTATCAATTGTGTTCAAAGCTTTTTCGCACCATTGGCCTGCTGAACAAATTTCTGGATAGGCAATTATTCCATAAAGTTTATGGGGAATCTGATTAGTCATTGTCAGATCAGGTCTTGCTGTTAAAACCTTTAAATCTTTATAGATTTGTAAACTATCTGCATTAATAATAAGACCATTAAGATTTTGGGCAATGTCAAAAGCTAGTTTAGTTTTACCACTTGCCGTGGGTCCTGTAATAATAATGACAGTATTAGCGGGGGATTTTCTATCAGACGTTATTGGCATAAATTAATCTATAAATTAAAATCATAAATTCGCTCAAAGATAACGAATACATGATTTTATAATTTAAAGGCAACCCATCTATAATCACCTTGACGTACAATTAATAAAGTAATGACTTTATAGCTATTATTTTTTGCTTCATCAATTTGGGTTGAAACATCTGTAACTTTGGTGACAGGTTTTTGGTTAATTTCTAAAATCACATCACCAGCTAGTAAACCTTTTTCTTGGGCTTCACTTTTATCTTTTATTTTGCTGATCAGAATACCAGATAATTGATCGTTAATATTATAACGCTTTCTTAAGTCACTATTAAGCTCAGCAATTGATATGCCTAATATATCAATGGGTGTCTCTAATATATTAGAGAGTGTTGTGTTAATTTTGCTAGCTGTTTCTTTTGTTTCGATCAATTCTTTAATAACGACAACAAGATTTTTTTCCTGTCCGTTGCGCCAAATAAGAAAATTACTTTTTTGATTAATAGGTGCATCTGCTATATAGCGTGATAATTCTCTCGTTTCATTAATTGGATTATTGTTAAATTTTAAAATAATATCACCTTCTTCTAATCCACCTTCTGATGCAGGTCCATTGTCAAAAATTTTAGAAATAAAAACGCCAGTATTTTTGTTAAACTTTAATTCTTTAGCCAACTCTTGGGTTAAAGGTTGGACATTAGCACCTAACCAACCACGTTGAACTTGGCCATATTTTTTTAATTGATTAATAATATTTTGGGCAAGTAATGAAGGAATAGCAAATCCTATACCAACGCTTCCACCAGAAGGTGATACGATAGCCGTATTAATACCTATTACTTCCCCCTGCATATTAAACATTGGGCCACCTGAATTACCACGATTAATAGCAGCATCAGTTTGAATGTAGTCGTCATAAGGACCACTATCAATATCACGTTGTCTGGCAGAAATGATACCGGTTGTTACAGACCCACCCAATCCAAAAGGATTACCAATAGCTAAAATCCAACTTCCAATACGTGCTTGATCAGAATTTCCCCAAGATACAAAAGGAAGAGGGGTATCTGTATCAATTTTTAAAAGAGCCAAATCCGTTTTTTCATCAATACCTATTATTTTAGCTGGTATTAAGCGATTATCATAAAGCCGTATGGTAATTTTTTCAGCTTCGGCAATAACATGATTATTGGTTACAATATAACCTTCAGGATCAATAATAAATCCAGAACCTAAGGCATTTACTTGTTTTTCTGCTTCATTTTGATTGTTATTATTGAAAAGATCTTTAAGAAAATCGTTGGGATTGCTTAGATCATTTTCATCATTTTTTTGGGTATGTTGTGTTGTAGAAATATTAACGACACTAGGTAATAATTTTTCAGATAAATCTGCAAATTCTGTTACAGGTTGGGCAAAGCTGGAAGATAAAAATAGAATTTGAACCCATAAAAAACAACCACTTAAAAAAAGAGATCTAGCTAGAATAAAATAAATTATTAAAGTCCGAAATGAATAAAATTTTTTCATAAAATTATTATTTTGGTGAAGATAAAACACCTGATTGTTTTAAAAAATAACGAAAAAAATCACCGTCAGCTGATCCTATATAGCTGGTTGTTTCATGAGGTAAAGCTTCGGTTAAAGCTTGCATAGATCGGAAAAAATCAAAAAAAACAGGATCCCGACTATATGCTTCATTATATATGGATGTAGCTTTAGCATCACCTTGACCTTTAAGAATAGTTGCTTGCTTTATAGCATCAGCTACCATAACAACTTCTTGTTTATCGGCCTCCGCGCGTAATGTGACAGCTTCTTTTTCACCCTCAGCACGAAAACGTCTTGCTTCTTGTTCCCGTTGTGTTTGCATTCTGCGGAAAATAGCTTGGCTGTTTTCTTCGGGTAAATCAAATCTTTTGATACGAACATCAACAACTTTGATACCAAAATTTTGAACCTCTTCATTTACTTCTTTAATAATCTTGCTCATTAATTCGGCCCGATTACCAGTTAAAATGGTATCCATTTCAATACCGCTCAAGGTATTACGAATATTTGCATTCACAATAGGTCCTAATCGTTGCTGGGCACGATCAGCATTTTGCATTGTTTGAAAAAATTTCAATGGATCAATAATTTTATATTTAGCAAAAGATTCAACAATAACTTGCTTTTGATCTAAGGTAGGCGCTTCATTGGGTAAAGCATCTAAATTTAAAATTCTTTTATCAAGGTAAACAACATCTTGAACGAGCGGGATTTTAAAATGTAGACCAGCTTCTGCAATTCTTATAGGTTTACCTAATTCTAGAACTAACGCTTGTTCGTATTGATTAACAATAAAAGCGCTTAAATATATACTCAATAAACCAAGACCAAGGGTTATAAGAACAAAACGTTTAAAAGAGCTTATCATGGATTAGCACCTTCATTATTAGGGGAAGGATAAGGAGAAACCACAACCGTGCTTTTTTGCATTGGTTTTAAAAGTTCATTCACTGATAAATAAGGCAAAGGGTTATTGGTATTAGAGCCAACTAATACTTTGTTCATATCTTTCATAATTTTTTCCATGGATTCAAGATATATACGGCGTGTTGTAATATTTTTTGCCATAGCATATTGATCATAAATTGCAATAAATCGTTGGGCTTCACCATTAGCAAGAGAAATTTTTTCTTCTTTATAAGCTTCAGCTTCTTTAATTTTTTGCTGTACTTTCCCCTCAGCCCTTTGAGTTATTTGATTATAATAGGCTTGGGCTTCATTAACTGTACGTTCTTTATCAGCTCTGGCTGCTTGCACGTCACGAAATGCTGCTAACACAGGTTGGGGTGGGTCAACTTTTTGCATTTGTAAATTGGTTATAAAAATACCAGTTTGGTAAGTATCAAGGATAGATTGGATCATATCACGGGCAGTTGATTGAATTTCTCCTCTACCTTGCGTACGAGAAAGTTCAAAGGTACTGCTGCCAATAATTTCTCGCATAACAGTTTCGGCAACACTCTTAACACTTAATCCA
>JAIBAD010000027.1 GCA_019695395.1 Alphaproteobacteria bacterium | reverse complement strand
AGATCTGCTGCAAGGTGGAACTGGAGATGATACTTTGTATGGAGAGAATGGAGAAGATCGTCTTGAAGGTGGTGAAGGTAAGGATAGTTTAGATGGTGGGGCTGGTAATGATCGCCTAGATGGTGGTGTTGGATCAGATACAATGGCTGGTGGGTTTGGGGATGATGTGTATGTGGTGGATGATAGTGGCGATACCGTAACTGAAGGATCAAGTGCGGGTAGAGACAAAGTTGAGAGTTCGGTCACCTATACGTTAGGGGCTAATATTGAGGATTTAACACTTACTGGAACCTCGGATCTTAATGGGACAGGTAATAGTTTAGATAATGTAATCATTGGCAATGCAGGCAATAATACACTTACGGGTAATGCCGGTAATGACCGCCTCGATGGTGGGTTAGGCAAAGACATAATGGTTGGGGGTACAGGTGATGATACCTATGTAGTAGATGATATAGGTGACGTAATCACTGAGAATGTAAGTGAAGGAAAAGATCGTATTGAATCTTCCATTACTTATGCTCTTAGCAGCAATATAGAAGATTTAACCTTAACTGGTTCCACCTCGATTAATGGGACTGGGAATAGCTTGGATAATATTATTACTGGTAATGCTGGGAATAACACACTTACAGGTAATGCTGGTAATGACCGCTTGGATGGTGGTAAGGGATCTGATACATTGATTGGTGGAATTGGTGATGATGTGTATGTGGTGGATGATGCAGGTGATAGTGTAACTGAGAATGCTAGTGAAGGAAAAGACCGGGTAGAAAGTTCTATCAGTTATGTATTGGGTGCTAACTTGGAAGATCTGACTTTAACTGGTACATCAAACATTAATGCGACAGGTAATGATGGTGACAATACCATCAAAGGTAATGATGGGAATAACAGATTAGATGGGGGTAAGGGTAAGGACGCTCTTGTAGGTGGTAAAGGCGATGATACTTATCTTATTGACGATGTTGGTGATATCGTAACTGAGAATAGTAATGAAGGTCGTGATAAGGTTGAAAGCTCACTTACTTATACACTTGGAAATAATCTTGAAGATCTGATCCTTACAGGAATATCTGATTTAAATGGAACGGGTAATGATCTCAATAACAGTATCAAAGGTAATGCAGGTAAGAATAGCCTATCTGGTGGTAATGGCGACGACCGCCTGGCAGGCGGGGGCGGAAGTGATAGTCTTGATGGTGGAAGTGGGATTGATACAGCCACCTATGAAAACTCCACCTCTGGAGTAGAAATTGATTTAGGGAAAGCTGCAACAGATACAACGTATCGTGGCAAGGGTGGTGAAGCAGAGGGGGATAGCTTTAAATCGATTGAAAACTTAATTGGATCAGCCTTCAATGATATCTTAAAAGGAGATACCTATAATAATCGTCTTGATGGTGGTAAAGGATCTGACCGCCTGGCAGGCGGAGGCGGGAATGATGTCTACATTGTAGATGAGAGTGGAGATACCATTACCGAAAATGTGGGTGAAGGTACAGATAGTGTGGAAGCATCTGTAAGTTATACCTTATCAGACAATGTAGAGAATATAACTCTTACTGGATTAAGTCATATCAACGCCACTGGGAATGCTCTTAATAATATCCTGAATGGAAATGATGGGAACAATGTATTGGATGGTAAGGCTGGTTCAGATGTGATGACAGGTGGTAAGGGTGATGATGTGTATGTGGTAGATAGTTCAGATCAGGTCATTGAAAAAGATAATGAAGGATATGATACAATACTTGCCTCACTATCTTACACCCTTGGTAACTATCTAGAAAATTTAACACTAACTGGAACATCAAATCTAAATGGTGTTGGAAATAATCTTGATAACATTCTAACCGGTAATGATGGGAACAACACCTTAAATGGCATGAATGGGGACGACATCCTCTTTGGTAAATTAGGAGATGATATTCTGTATGGCAATTACGGTAATGACGAATTAGTAGGTGGTGATGGTAAAGACATTCTTTACGGGGAATCCGGTAATGATATTCTGCAAGGCGGTGTTGGAGCTGATACATTGGATGGTGGGTTAGGAATTGATACAGCATCGTACCAGGATTCTACTGTGGGTGTAGAGGTTGATCTCTTAAAAGCAGCGATAGATGGTACCTATAGGGCCAAAGGTGGAGATGCAGAAGGAGACAAGCTGAGCTTGATTGAGAATTTAAAGGGGTCATCTTTTGCGGATAAATTAACTGGTGATACAGGTAACAATCGTCTGGATGGTGGTAAAGGAGCGGATCAATTAGTTGGAGGCAAAGGTAATGATATCTATATAGTAGATGATGCAGCTGATACTATTACCGAAAACAGCAATGAAGGTCGTGATGGTGTAGAATCCACAATAAGCTGGACCCTAGGTAATAATTTAGAAGATCTAATACTGAAAGGTAACTCAACTATTGATGGAACTGGAAATATGCTTGCTAACACACTTACCGGCAATAATGGAAACAATACACTGAAAGGGTTAGAGGGTGATGACACACTGGATGGTGGGGCAGGGAATGATACCCTAATAGGTGGGGAAGGATCTGATACCTATATCTTTGGACGTGGCTATGGTCAGGATAAAATAGACAACACCCATACAGATCAAGCCTTAGATCAGATTGTTCTCGGTGATCATATTACCACCGGTCAATTATGGTTTAGCAGACAAGAAGATGATTTAGTGATCCGTATTATGGGAAGTGAAGATAAGCTTACGATCCAGGGATGGTATAAAGATACCAACAAACAAGTAGCACAGTTAGTAACATCGAATGGAGATTGGATAGATGCTACCAGTATTGAGCGGTTACGTGGGGCGATGGCATCGTTAACAGAACCAACAATGGGGCAAACATCTCTCTCAACCAGCCAGCTTGCCACCCTGGATCCTATTCTATCAACGAGCTGGCATAATACAGGACAAATATTTAAGAAATAGGAAATTTTATGAAGTACAAAATAACTTTATTTATATTAATTGTATTTTACATATTTAATTCAAACTATGCTTTTGCTTTAGCTGGAGATATAAATGATAATACAGTTTATAGTTCTGAATATAAAAAATGTTTGGATGCCCCTAATGGTAGATCAATGAATGGACTTGTTCAATGTGCGGGCGAAGAAATAGAAAGATGGAACCCAAAACTTGAAAAAAATATGAAGAATTATTAAAAAAATTTCCTGAAGAAAAAAGATATGATGTGGAATTGGCTCATAATATTGGAAGCAATATCTAGATCAGAGCTGTGAGGTATGGGGTAATTTAATGGGTGGTACACTTGATAACGTTAATTTTGCAAATTGTCGATTGGAAGGTATCGCTAGATGGACAGAAGAGTTAATAGATTATGTATGAATATTATGCTATGGAACATTAGTACGAGGTAAAGGCTATATCTTATTAATATTGTAGCTATTATTTTTAACTGATTGATAAATAGGTATTTAATTATAGGATTTTAAAAATAATAAGAATTTACTTGACAAATTCATAGGAATTTGATAGGAATAGGCATATCAAAGAGTTTTTTTAATCAACATTGATTTATTAATTTGGGCCTTTTTCTTTGGAAAAACTTTGTTTTATGGAGGTTGCGATGCCAAAATTTCTGGATAATTTGTTTTTAGGTAATTTTTTAGATAGCCAACATTGGGTCATAATTTACAAAAGGCATGTTTTTGCGCTTAAATGACTATCACGCATAATTATATCAGGACTGATTATATAATTTTCTAATTATATCAACCTTATTTGATTAATCTTTATTTGTATCTTATCTAAAGAAAGGATTTTGCATGTCAGAATTATTAGGATCTTCTCACTCCTTTACCTATGATCCAATTTTAGCTAAACAAATTTGCGTTAAAATAGCTATGGGTTATGAATTGAAAACGATCTGTGAGCAGGATCAAACATTACCACCCATAGACCAAATTATAACCTGGTTATTAGAAGAAACAGATTTTTATAATCTTTATATTAAGGCAAGGCGGATTCAATCAGATATGATAGTAGATAGGGTAGCCAAGATTGCTAAAGATGCACAAAGTTTTTTAGCTAATCATGAAAAATCGCTTAGTATTAGCCAAAAATTAACATATACCCGTATGGTGATTGGTACAATGAAATGGATTGCTTCAAAACTAAACCCAGACAAATATGGGATAAAAAAACGTAATCCCAATATTGACAAATTAAAGCAAATGGAAATTAAAGCCCTTAAACGTTCAGCTGTGACAGCTCATGTCTAATACATATTTTCAAATGAAATATCTTGCATTATGGTCCATTATATTTAAAACATCATTATATTATATAAAACTCTAATATAACGGGTTACCGCTATAAATATATTTCCTTTTGAAAGCAAGAAAATATGGTCAAAGATATAACGCATAAAACTTTATTATTAAAATTTTGCTTTCTATTTTTAACAATATTTTCTGTATTTATTTACCCTACAAATATTTGGGCGGATGAAGAAGATAATATAATTTATGGTGCAGAATATAATAAATGTGTTGAAAAAGCAGGTAATCAATCCCCCTATGCTCTGGCTGGTTGTATCCAAGATGAAATAAATAAATTAGAAAGCAATGTTGAAAAAATTTATTCTCGCTTGTTAGGTATTTTACCAAACAATTTTAAAAGTGACCTAACCCGCACCCATCAGGCATGGAAAGAATATATAAAACAAAGTTGTGATTTATGGAATAAATTAGAAAATAATACAAATGAAGATGATAAAATGGGATGTCTGTTTCAAGCAAGAATCTTGTGGGGACAGCAACTTCAATCCATGTATAATGATTATAAAAATAAAAATTAGATTATTAATGTTTGCCGCCCTTTGATCCACCTTTTCTCATAGGTTCATGGTTTTCTTTTTTATCTCTCCCACTTCCTCCGGGCTTTTTACCTCCATGATGAACTTTATTAACGGTGGCCCATGCGCGCTTTTCTGCTTCTTTGCTTGAAACGCCCTGTTCTTTATAACCTTCTTCAATATGTTCGGCTTGACGTTTTTGCTTTGATGTATATTTATCTTTATCACCACGGGGCATTTGATAACTCCTTTTTAAGAAAAGGATGACAAAAATTAAATAAAAATTAAATAATTAAAAAATTGTAATATTATAAAGAGGCTATTATAAGTTAATTTATTTTAAAATTAATAAAATTTTTACTTTTTTATTATAAAATAAAAAAAAATATATTAAAATTATTTTAATAAAATTATTTTAAGGATTAAGCAAATGTATAAAAATAAACTTATTTTATTATCTAGCTTTTTAATTGGACTTGGTTTAAGCGCTTGTGCTGATAATATTATTACCCAACCAAACCCAGAACCTACAAGAGAACCTGCTCCTGCCCCGTATATTGCACCAGTGCCACCACTTTCTAATACAATTAATTTAGAAAGCAATGATAATAGTAAAGAAAAAGCATCAGTTCAAAAAGAAGTGAAGGCAGGTCCTGGTCCTAGATCATAAACTACAATTTGTAATAGAAAGGGTTCGTAATAGAAACCCTTTCTATTAGATTATGTAATTTTTAAGAAATGAATCTATTAATTGCTAATTATTATTAGCAGTTTTCTTTAAGTTATTTTTAATATGGGTTGGTAATTTTCTCCAATCGCAATTTTGGATAGCGCCTTCAAGAGCATAAAGAAAATTTAAAGTTATTCCTTTTCCAAATACCATTTTAAGACGATACCAAGTTTCAACGGCACCCAATTTCTTTAATTGTTTAGGGGTTTTAATATCAATTTCATAAAGTTGCCTTACGGAAACAGCACCAAGGTTTTTCATATCTGATAAGCATTTTGAATTAGTGGTTTTCATACCTGTTATTTAATAACTTTTTATAAGAACAAAATGTGCTATACATATTTGTAAATTAATATGACCTGTTTTATCCATGAATTCTAGGTAATTAAGACATGAGATGTTTTGTTTAAAAGCTTTTACAGCTTCTTCAGCATCATTTTTAGATTGCCAGTAAACTAAATCTGCATAATACCCTTGTTCTTCTTTAAGTAAATCACGTCTAATAAATCCTTTTTGTTTTGATAAAAATTGCTGTTGCATAATATCTGATGCGATTAAAAACTTTTGTTCATCAATATTAGTTTTTAAGACAAATGGCGCCCATTCAACAATAATATTGGTCATAATATACATACTCCATAAATAATGATTTTTAATAATGATATTGATAAATATGACATAATAAGACATATTTTATTATGGGTCGAAATGCAGATAAAATAAGAATTAATCGTCTAGATGAATTGCTGGCATTGTTAAAATCGGATGATTTTTTTACAGCCAATGAATTAGCAAGAAAAATTGGTGTTAGTCATCGAACGTTAATGCGTGATTTGGACCTTTTAAAAAACAAAGGTATACCTATTGAATCATCTTTGGGTAGAGGAGGTGGTATCCGCCTTTATAAATATTGGAGCATTGGTAAAATTAATTTTGATTATTATGAAATAGTAGATCTTTTGCTAAGTTTAGCAATTATGGAGAAAATAGGATCAAAAATTTTTTTAACCCATTTAAAAACTGTGAGAAATAAAATTTATGCTATTTTTCCATCGGTGCAAAAAGACAAGATTCTTTCTTTAAGAAAAAGAATATTAATTGGCAATCAAGCATCTCTAAATGTTGTTCATAAATATAAACAACCTTCCTCATCAATAATATATAAAATTCATGAAGCTTTTTTCGGCATGAAAAATCTTATGATATATTATGTGGATGAAGATAATAAAAAAACACGACGTGTTGTTGAACCACAGTATTTATTTCTTAATTGGCCTGTGTGGTATTTACTTACCTGGGATCATTTAAAAAATGATATAAGATTGTTTAGAATTGATCGGATTATGAAAGCTGATATTCAAGCAAGTAATTTTACATTGCATTCGACGAAGTTGTTTTTAAAATTTGTAGGTATATATGGTAATTCAATTTAATAATTTTATGTGCTGGCAACTTTAACATCTTTTTTATTTTGCTTATTAAATGCACGGCATGATTGGGCACAAAGGCGACACAGATTAGCACAATGGTTCATCTTTTCACCCCCAATTTGTTCACATGCTTCGGCACATGCTTCACAAACATCGGCGCAAACATTTACCACAGATAAATATGATTCTGAATTACGTACCATAAAATCTGCTGTTGTTTGACATATTTGAATACAATCTGTCATCAATTTAACATGCCGGCTCTCTGCATGTTTGCCACCCACAACAAGACAATGATTATAAAGTGTTTCTTCGCATTCTGTGCGGCAATCCCAACAAAGAGAAATGCATTCTTTAATATGTGTAGGATCCAGTTTCATATTCATGTTTTCCTCCCTGAATGAACAGTCGTGCATACAAAATATAAAACTATTAATTGTTATCTAACAATATAAAGTATGTAGGTAAATTATAAAGAATGCATAAATTTAGATTTATTAGGCTGCTAAATCAAAAATAAGAATTTCTGATTTTTGATCTGCTTTGAAAATTAAATCCTTTTCATCGCGAATAGCTATTCCATCACCTTGATTAACCATATGTTGATTAATAACAGCCTGACCCGATGCCATCTGAACCCATAATAGTCGATCTTTTTCTATTGTATGGCTAAAAGATTGATTGGCATCTAAATCCAATACAGACATAGAAGCATCTTGATGTATACGTAAACTATCGTTACGCCCATCTTGAGATACTAAAAGAGTTAATTGATTATTTTTTCGTTTATGTGAAAAATTCTTTTGTTCATAGGATGGGGTTATGTCTTGTTGGTTAGGAATAATCCAAATTTGTAATAAATGAACAAGATGATCTTTTTGGGGATTAAATTCGCTGTGGGTGATACCGGTGCCTGCACTCATCCGCTGGACATCACCCGGTACAATAATTGATCCATTACCTAATGAATCTTTATGTTCCAATTTACCATCAAGGATATAGGTAATAATTTCCATATTTTGATGGGAATGGGGGGCAAATCCCATGCCTGGTTTAACAATATCTTCATTAATCACACGTAAATGACCAAAACCCATATGATTAACGTCTTGGTATCCACCAAAACTGAAACTATGTTTACCATGAAGCCAATTAATTTTGGTTTCACCACGGTCATTTGATTTACGTATTTTTATCATGATTAATCCTTAAGTGAATAGTTGCTATTCAGGATGTTTTTCCACTTGTTCTTCTATTTTACGATCAGGGATAATCCACATTACTGCCACAGCAGCATATAAAATAACCGAAATCCATGGATAAACAAATGATAAAAGCATTGCACCTGCATAGATTATTGCAGAGATAATACCTTTGTAATTTTTTTCAAGGGCTTTGGTTATCATGGCACTTCTGTTATGGAGATGAAGCAAAGATACAGTCAAGATATTATATGCAACAGCCGCCATAAATAGCACAAATCCATAAAGGGCCACAGGCAAGGGGGCAAAATGATTTTCACCCATCCATCCTGTTGTAAAAGGTATAAGCGATAACCAGAATAACAAATGTAGATTTGTCCACAAAATCATCCCATTAATTTTATCGGCAGCGCGCAATAAATGATGGTGATTATTCCAATACATACCTACGTAAACGAAACTTAAAACATAACTTAACATAGTAGGGACCAAAGGTTGCAATTCAGCAAAAGACTCACCATGGGGTACCTTCAATTCCAAAACCATGATGGTGATAATGATGGCAATTACACCATCGCTAAATGCCTCAAGCCGTGTTGTGTTCATGGGTTTTCCTTTTTATTTTATCAATTAATTAGTCTTTTTTCCTAAATATACTACTTGGACCGGTTCATTTTTTAGCATAGAAACTAACCATGAATCAGTTGTGTCAGGTAATTCTAACCAATATGAATGTAATAATCTCAAAATTCTATCTGACCATTCTGTCCAAGAATATTTTTGTCCATGTGACTTTGTGTTAAATGGATTTTTTATATGAAGTATTTCACTACAATAATCATAAAGTTCTTCAAAATCGTCTTGTGTTAGATAATCATTTGCCCACTTTTTAGATTTAAAAATAAATAGTTTTGTAAAAGGATCATTTTCTAAAACTCCAGGATCTGGATAAAATTGTGGATTTAATTCTTCTATACACTTAAGAATACTTTTTGATTTATAATGCATATACCACTTTTCATACGCATAAGAGTATTTTTCTTTGTTAGCTATTAAAGAAGAAAAAGCTATAAGTTCTAAAATTTTTCTAAATTGTAATGCAATTATTTCATTATTATAAGTTTCTGATTGTAACGATATTTTATTTGTAAGAACATCATAAATAAAGAGTAATTTCTCTCTAATTTTCTCTATATGATTCATATATAATAATATATCTCTATTGTTTTGATAGGATATATTCATTCAAACCCTTCATCATGTAGATTGCATACCATCCAAGATAGGTTAGGCTGGATAGGGGACTGGAAATAAACCGGGGTGCAATTTGGTAAATTAACAAAGGGCATGGATAATGTTTTATGAATGGCCCAATAAACACCCCCATGGGCTACAACCAAAATGGGACCAGGTAATTGCAGGGCATGATTTAATCCATCAATAACACGTTTGCTAAAATCATTGAATATTTCAGCATCATTTATATATCCATTCTGGCTCCACTGTTCGAACCAGGATTCATCATGGTGGACCTTACCCTCAATCGATCCCCAAGAACATTCTTTCAATTCATCAATAATATGAATGGGTTTTGGAATTGATCGGGTAATAATTTCTGCGGTTTGATGGGCACGTTTCAACGGGCTGGTAACAATGGTGGTGAATTTAATGTTGTGTAATAACCCAATTGAATCTTTGGCTTGCTGCAAACCACGATCATTGAGATCAATATCTTGCTGGCCCATGGGACGATGTTGTTTATTCCAATCCGTTTCCCCATGCCGCATAAAATAAAATGATTTATGAACTAAGGTCATTTTGATCATATTTAAAATTTAAAAGGTATTTTTTATTTAGGTCAAAACAATTTTCTAATCTATGTTTTGATAATTTTTTTAAAATTTTATTAATTATATTTATATGTTGGATTTCAGATAGACAATCTAATTCCAGGCTTTTTTTATTGTTGTATCTGATAATATGAGAAATAGCATGCCGAACACTTTGTTTAACATACTTACCAAAATTTACTTTTTTTGTGGTAAATAATGGATTATTTAAAATTTGACTGATTTTTTGTTGATCATCCAAGAATAGTATATGAATTGTATTGTTAATATAATCAACAGCACGATTATCATCTTCAAAAGGATAAACTAGGGAATGCCAAAAAAATAAAAATTTAGAGTATACATTATGATTAGCGAGTGCTTGCCTATACAAACTGGATAGAGCTACTTGGTCATCATTTTTTATTATAACTACTTCACATAAATCATTAACTTTTTCTTCAACAGAAATTAATCTATAGGAAGTGCTATAGCCACCTTTATATTCTCTTAAAGAACTATTCAATATTTGGTACTGTCCAGGTTCTGGCAATATTTTATAATTATCAGCTAAAGCTAGGGCGCTCAAAAATTGTGTAATAATCTTATAACATTTGTCTGAGTTTTCATCAGAATTAAATTGACCTATTAAAGTATCTGAATGATTCTGAATAAAACTTGGAATGTATTTGAAATCTATATTTTGATATGTAAAATAAAATGGATCAATTTTTTTGAATCCTAATGAACTGTGTACTGCAACAGAGTAGAATTTATATTTCATCTCTTCCATTCATTCTTTAAATAGTAAAATAGAATTATTAGGATTGCGATTAAGTTTGGGTGTTTTTCCTTTAGCAACAGTCTGCCAATCATTAAACTAAAATTATTTTATTCATGTTTTTGTAGATAAGAATATATTTTTTCTTGGATATCTTTAGGTTGGTGATCAATTGCGGATTTTACTGTTTTAATACAAGAGCGTAATTCATAAACCTGATCTAATAAATTTAAAATAATATCCATCTCATTATCATTGATCATTAATTCGTGATGTAATTGATGGACCAGTTTGATACGATAAATATCAATTTCTTCAAAATAAAAGACGTGATGCTCAACAATAGGACGCACCCAGTCACGATCAATGTAATTTTCTAATGTTACCCGGTCTAACGTCACCTGGCCCAAATTATTTTCTAATTTTAATAAAACTTCGTCAATTGTGATCATAAGTTTTATC
The DNA here is from genome assembly GCA_019695395.1 of Alphaproteobacteria bacterium. Lineage (NCBI taxonomy): Bacteria > Pseudomonadati > Pseudomonadota > Alphaproteobacteria > Alphaproteobacteria bacterium. The sequence goes on along the minus strand of JAIBAD010000027.1, from coordinate 13,005 downwards.
CTCTGGTTTGGCGTGGATTATAACTGTGCTTGTTTGACCATTGTTTAATTATTTGTTCTAAATCAGAATCAATTGTTGGGGGCATTACAATTTTTAATTTTACAAATTGATCTGCGCCTTTAATACCTTTCCCTTTTAACCGTAAACTTGCCCCGCTATTGGCACCCTTGGGTATGGTCATATCAACAGACCCATGAATGGTAGGGACCTGAATTTTACTGCCCAATATGCTTTCATGAAATCCTATGGGAATTTCTGTATAAATATCATTTCCCTTACGGGTATAAAAGGGGTGGGACTTGATATGAATTTCAATATAGGCATCACCATTTTGCCCACGGGAATTTTTGCCCCCTTGACCTTTGAGACGCAATTGTTTTCCCTCTTCAATACCCTCAGGAATTGTGATGCTAAGGTTACGTCCATCGGGAAGGGTTACTTGTTTGCTCCCACCCTTAGCTGCTTCTAGGAAATCAATTTCAATGGTATAATGTGTATCTGCAGACCCGCGGTTAAAGTCAGGGTGATATTCATCATAATTACCTTGCCTGCTTTTAAAAAATGACCCAAATAAATCATCTAAATCAATATCTGGTCTTTGACCACTTGATTGATAGGAATACCGTCTTGCCTGTGGTCCCTGGGCATAATCCCGATAAAATTGCTGTTGGGTGGGTTGTCCTTCCATATCAATATCACCCCGATCGTAAGATGCACGTTTTTCTTTATCAGATAAAAGATCATAGGCCGTGGTAATTTCTTTAAATTTTACCTCAATATCTTTTTTACCCGGATTTAAATCTGGATGGTATTTTTTGGCAAGTTTACGAAAAGCAGATTTTATGTCTGCATCACTTGCATTTTTAGCCACGCCTAAAATTTCATATGGATTTTTTGCCATAATTTATTACACATGAGGTTACTAATAAATGCAAGTAGTACTTTTGCTTAATTGATAAGAATGAGATTGATTTTTGATTTTTAACTATTAAAGTTAAATTGCAATTATATTATAATATGATTATAATTAAAATCATCTATGATTGAAACAAAAACTATTGCTGTTCGTTTAATTCCTAAAGCTTCATCTAACCGTATTGGGAATATGCGTCTTTTACCTAATGGTGAAGAAAGATTAATTATTTATGTCACAGCAATACCGGATCAAAACCAAGCCAATAATGCGATGCTTCGTTTATTAGCAAAATATTTGAAAGTGCCACAATCACATTTAGCAATAATTCAAGGCCATTAAAATAGTAATAAGCTGATTAAAATAGAATGAAACCTAGAAAAATAATTAAAGAAGAAAGAACAGCACGTCTTACAATCCTTGTTGATCCCAACAAGAAAAAAGTATTTGAAAATTTATGTAACCATTTGGATGTAACTCCCTCGCAGGTACTGCGCCAAATGATCCGCGATTTTTTAAATAAACATAACGTTATTTGGAAGACAAAAAATGAATAATAAAATGTGTAAGAATAAGCATTAACGTCAGATGATATTAAAAATTTGTACTCTATTTCCTTTGGGTATTGCTCTTAGAAATTCTTTGAAAAAGGGTTATAATTTCCAAACCTTTAAAAGTGATTTAAGTGCTGGTTTTATTGTGTCATTGGTAGCTTTACCTTTAGCCATGGCTTTATCGATTGCGGTTGGCCTTCCTCCGCAGCATGGTCTTTATACAGCGATTGTTGCAGGAATTATTGTACCATTGCTTGGTGGTTCTATTCCTCAAGTTACTGGTCCAACAGCAGCCTTTGTTGTTATTGTTGCGCCTATTGTTACTACTTATGGACTGCGAGGGTTGCTTATTGCAACCATTCTTGCTGGTATTTTATTAATTATTTTTGGAATGGTGAAGTTGGGTCGTTATATTAATTATATACCTTACCCTGTCACCACTGGTTTTACATCTGCTATTGCTGTAGTTATTGCAACTTTGGCTCTTAATGATTTTTTGGGATTAGGTATTAATCAATTACAAGGTAATTATGTTGATAAAGTTTTATTGATTATTAATGCTATACCTTCTTTCCATTGGCAAGAGACATTGATTGGTATGGTGTCTCTTATCATTATGTTGACTTCGAAATGGTTTATACCTAAGATTCCAGGACCTATAGTGGGTATTAGTATGGGTGCTATTTTAGCTTATCTTTTGGCCCAGAATGGATTTGATATTGCAACAATTGGCAATCGCTTTAGTTACTTTCTTTCCAATGGAGAAATAAGATATGGCATACCACCTTTTTCTCCAACTTTTCATTTCTTTGGATTAGATCATTCTAAATTATTTGCCTTACCAACTTTTCAAGAAATTCGCCATTTAATTATACCTGCTTTAGTCATTGCTACACTTGGTGCTTTAGAATCCTTGCTTTCAGCTGTGGTTGCCGATGGTTTGACAGGAAGCAAACACCATCCCAATGCGGAATTAATGGCTGTAGGTATAGGAAATATTTTATCAGGTTTAGCTTTAGGGATTCCTGCAACCGGCGCAATTGCCAGAACAGCAACCAATATTCATCATGGAGTTAAAACACCTTTAGCTTCTTCCTTTCATGCTGTTATGCTTTTAGGATATGTTATGTTATTTGCGCCTATTATGTCTTATATACCTATGGCATCCTTGGCAGCCTTGTTACTTGTTGTTGCATATCATATGTCCCATTATAAGCAATTTGTTCGTACTATTAAGATTGCACCACTTAGTGATACGATTGTTTTACTTACTTGTTTTAGTTTAACAGTATTTACAGATATGGTTATAGGAATAACTGCTGGGGTTATTCTTTCATGCTTTTTATTTATTCAACATATTGCAAGATTAACCCAATCACAAATTAGTCATGGTGCTATAAATCATCATCCACATTCAAAACATTTTAATCTTCCTAATGATGTAATGATTTATCATATCAATGGATCAATCTTTTTTGGCACTATTGAAAAAGCATTTGATCGTACTGGTTTTATCCAGGATCATATTTCCACATTAATTATTGATATGCAAAATGTACCTTTTATTGATATGAGTGGTTTGGTTGCAATGAAAACAATGATTTTAGACTTTCAAAGAAAAGATAGAAAAATTATCCTTTGTGGTCATTCACATATAATAGGAAAGATTTTGCAGAAATTGCCTTATCATATTCAAAAAATAATTTATGCAGTTGAAACTTTAGATCAAGCTGTCATCCTATTAAAACAAAAATAAGAATCTGTTTTTTGCTTTACACATTAATAATAACTTTTAAAGCCTGGGTTAGATGCAGATTGAAAAATTTCATAAGATTCTAAAATTTTATCCAAAATAAAATGATGTGTAATCAATTGTTTAGGATTAAGTTTATTAGATTGTACAGTTTTTAACAATGTTGGAGTTATTATAGTATCAACCAATCTAGTTGTGATAGTAATATTATGCCCCAAAGTTTTTTTAAGATGAAGATCAGTTTTAACACCATGTACACCAATATTAGTGGTAGTATACATCTGGCGCAATAATATTTTCACATTACAAAGTGGCAGAAATGCCAACAGCTTTGACTCTTTTTTTCCAGGCCCTTGATAAATTAGTGCTTTCACATAGAAATCCTTTCTTAATTAAGAAATGTTAAAAGCATTTAAATTTAAATGGTTGATTGGAGTCAAATCTTATAAAGAAAATTTAAAGTACCTATAATTTCTTTATAAAAATTGCTTCTTTGACTATACTTAATTTAGGTAAAAAAAGCTATTTTAAAAGAAATCAGATAAAAATAATAATTGTACTGCTAAGAATTTGATAATATTAATTTGCGAAAGGTAAAAAAATGAATATAACAGAAATGATTTACTGGGATCATTATTACAATATGATCCAATTGATTAATTTATCTATTGTTATTGTTTTATTTATACTTTTACGTTTATTTTTAGGTGCGATTGTCCATATTAATACATCCCACGAATTATTTAAAAAAGATAATCCGGCCTTTGGCATTTCATTAGCAGCAGCTACATTGGCGGTTACTATTATGTTAAGTGGTACGGTTTATGGGGATGGGGATAGTACCATATTTGATTCTGCTCTTTCGGTTGGGTTATTTGGTCTTTTTGGTATTTTACTTATGGCATTGACCCGTATGATTTTTGAAAAAATTACCTTATCTTCGATATTAATTCGGGATGAGATTGTTAAAGGTAATATAGCGGTTGCCATTGCTGATGCAGGTAATGTTCTAGCTGCTGCCATTATTATTCGCGCGATCATGATTTGGGTAACAGCCGCATCCATTGAAGGGATAACAATTTTGTTGGGTGGATATGCTTTATCCCAAATCGTTTTAACTGTGATGACTGTGATAGCTATTAAATTTTTTGGTAGATTGAATAAAGATGCAGATTTTTATAATGAATTAAATACAAATAATATTGCATTGGCTGTACGTTTTGCTGGCGAGAAAATTGGCGCTGCTTTTGCCATTGCCACAGCTGCACAAATTGTGGTTTATGATGAATATAATATTATAAATATATTGGCTGCCTGGTTTATTGTGCTTATTGGAATTGTAATTATTTGGCGGGTTCTTAGCTGGCTTACCTGCCAAATTATTCTTTATAAAGCAGATATTAATGATGAGGTTGTGCGTCAAAAAAATGTTGCGGTGGGTGCTTTGCAAGCTGTAATTTATATTTCAATAGGATTATTAATATTACAGTTATAAAGAATAAATGAAGGAAATTAAATTTATTTTTAATTTCCTTCATTACATAAAATTAGTGCGCTGCTATTTTAATAGATGATCGTAATCGCAGATAAAAATAAAGACCTACAATAAATTCTAATATCATATTTTCAATTTCTGTTACAGTAATTATATTGCCAAACATATTGTGTACTTGAATATCAATTTCTCCGCGGCTAAGAGATGTGCCATTTATTGCCATGGCTGCTATATACCACATTTTGCTGATAAACATACCCAAACCAGTTGTAAAATTAATTATGCCAATAAGTACAACTTCTAATATAAAAACCTGTACTGCAATTGGAAAACCAATACAAATATAACGTTCAATAAATTCTTTATTATCACCCTTTGCATTGGCACAATAACATAAAATGGTACCAAAGAAAATAATTGCTAAATTAAACCCATCCACCCACCATGAAGGTTCTTCTACCTCACTAATCCAATTATTAAATAAGGATGAATTAATAATTTCAAAAAATAAAATATAGATTATTAAATAATAAAATCTTTCTTTTGGGGGAACGGTTTCTGCTTTAAATCGTCTAGCAAGTTCCCTATCATTAAAAAAATTCATGAAATTGCCCTTTAAAAAAATGTATTTATAATTAATGATTAAATAATAGCAAATTTAAATCAGATTTAAAATTAACTTTTGTTATTATATTGATAAAAATTTTTTATTAGGAGAATTTGATGACATATGTTGACGGTTTTTTAATTCCTGTGCATAAAGATAAAATTGATCTTTATAAACAACTGGCAACCAAAGCTGCTAAAATTTGGATTGAATATGGGGCCTTGGATTTTAAAGAAAATGTGGCTGAAGATACCAATGTGGCAGATGGTATGTTGTCATTTTCTAAAGTAATGAATCCTAAGCAAGATGAAATAGTTGTATTTTCGTTCATTGTTTTTAAATCACGTGCCCACCGGGATGAAGTGAACGCCAAGGTTATGGCAGATCAACGTCTTAAAGATGAATGTAAGGATATGCCTTTCGATTTTGAACGTATGGTGTATGGTGGGTTTGAAACAATTGTTGATTTAAAAGGTAATTAAATTTTAAGGAGTTTTTTATGCAATATAAAGGTGGATGCCATTGTGGTAATGTTCGTTTTGAAGTAAATATGGAAATTGATAAGGTTGTATCTTGTAATTGTTCAATTTGCTCTAAAAAGGGGCATTTAATGGCCTTTACATCGGATGAAAATTTTAAATTAATATCAGGTTCTGAATCCTTGGGTGATTATCAATTTGGTAAAAAAAATATTCATCATTTTTTTTGCAAACATTGTGGGATAAGTTCGTTTGGTAAAGGTACCTTACCTCAAGGTACAGTTATGCGTGCAATTAATGTGCGTTGCCTAGATGATATAGATGTAAGTAAATTTCCTGTGACTGAATATGATGGTAAAAGTTTATAAAAATTTATGTTTTAAACAAATTAAAAATTAGTATGAAAATTCTTGGCCTTATTGGTGGGATGAGCCCAGAATCCACAACCATTTATTATCGTCTGATTAACGAGCTGGTTAAAAAACGCCTTGGGTCTTTGCATTCGGCAAAGCTTTTGCTTTGGTCTTTTGATTTTAATGAAATTGCCGAACTTCAATCTGCAGGAAATTGGGATCATGCAACAAATTTAATGATTGATGCTGGATTACGTCTTAAAAAAGCGGGGGCAGATGCTTTGGTGATTTGTACCAATACCATGCATAAAATGGTGGACGCAATTGAACAAGAAACAGATTTGCCCTTGATCCATATTGCTGATGCCACAGCTGTTGTAATTAAACCCCGACAAGTAAAAGAGGTTGGATTATTGGCCACACGTTTTACTATGGAACAAGATTTTTATAAAAATTGCCTATTAAAAAATGGCATTAAAACCATTACTCCCAATGATATGGAACGCACAATAATTCATGACATTATTTATAATGAATTATGCCATGGTATTGTGAATGAAAAATCTAAAACCCAATATATTGAAATTATCAATGAATTGATTGGACAGGGTGCGGAAGGAATTATTCTTGGGTGTACAGAAATCGGTATGCTCATTAAACAGGAAGATGTATCTGTACCTGTTTTTGATACCACCTTGCTCCATGCACAGGCTGCTGTGGATTTTGCTCTATCTTAATTATAATTGTCTATACTATAGATTTAAGTACTGCTTTCTATATCAAAACGCTTAACCGCGTATTGCTGCTTCGATTTTTGCAACATCAATTTTCTGCATATCCATCATTGCTTTGAACGCGCGTTTTGCGACATCACCACCTTGTGCCATGGCGTCGGTTAAAACACGTGGTGTAATTTGCCATGATATACCCCATTTATCTTTACACCAACCACATACGCTTTCAGTACCACCGTTGTTAACAATAGCATTCCAATAAAGATCCGTTTCTTTTTGATTTTCGGTTGCTATTTGAAAAGAGAAGGCTTCATTGTGCTTAAACATGTCACCACCATTAAGGCCAAGGCATGGTATGTCACATACAGTGAACTCAACGGTCAAAACATCGCCTGCTTTACCACCTGGAAAATCGGATGGTGCACGACATATCGCGCCAACAGTACTATCTGGAAAAACTTTGGCATAGAATTTTGCGGCTTCTTCAGCATTATGATTATACCAAAGACAGATTGTGTTCTTCTTCATAATTGTCCTTCCTATTTATATAAAAATAATGGATGTTGATTAACAAGGCGTTGTTAATAATGAATTTTATTGTTCAAATAATGGCAGTTCAAATAATGGCGGAGGGAGAGGGATTCGAACCCTCGATAGGGTTTTATCCCTATAACGGTTTAGCAAACCGTCGCCTTCAGCCACTCGGCCACCCCTCCGCAGAATTAATGAGCAGCTTTATTAGTCACGACGTATGCTGTTCTATTTTTAAAGGGCAAATGATTATATTGTCAATGCTTTTACACAAATATGTATTTTAATGTATACTAACGAATAATCGCTACATTTTTAAAATTATAGTTGGGTAGATATTATGGAAATCGGTTCTGTTTCATTAAAAGGGTCAAGGGTGCATTTAATTCCTATGGATATTAATCATCTGGATGACCTTTATACAGCAATACTTGCTGATAATAAGTGGCAAGATACCTGGAAATATCGGGTTGAAAAGGTCCAAACCAAAGAAGATTTAAAGAATTATATGGAAATTGCCCTGGCCGGTGTTGCAAAGAAAGAAATTATTCCTTTTACAATTTTTGATATGGAACTTAATAAAATTGTGGGAACAACACGTTTTGCTGATATTTCAACCCAAGGAAAATTTTTGGAAATTGGATGGACAACAATTTCTCCAGAGGTTATGCGTACAAAAGTTAACACTGAATGCAAATTTTTGTTATTAAAACATTGTTTTGAAGATTTACAATTTGTCCGCGTTGTTTTTAAAACAATGTCTTTTAACCATCGTTCTCAACAGGCCATTTTACGTCTTGGTGCTAAGAAAGAGGGTGAATTTCGCTGGGTGGCTCAGAAAGATGGTGAATATGTGAATGTTGTTTATTTCAGCATTATTCAACCAGAATGGCCAGAGGTTAAGCAAAAACTTGAGGGATTTTTATTTAAATAAAATTTTATTATTTAAATTATTCAAAAACTTTTAATCCTTTTTGAACAGCCGGGCGATTATTAATTTGATCATGCCATCGTTTTAGATTTGGAAATTCATTAATATTAATGTCTTGTCTTGGCCATAATTTTATCCAAGGAAAGGTGGCAATATCCGCAATAGAATAATCATCGGCCAAAAATTCATGTGATCCTAGCCTTTGATCTAATACTTTATAAAGTCTTTTACCTTCATTCGTATAGCGATCAATCGCATAGGGAATAGATTCGGGGGCATAATGACGGAAATGATGAATTTGTCCTAACATCGGTCCAACGCCCCCCATTTGGAACATCAACCATTGAAGTGTTGTTATCCTTTGAATAGGATCCTCTGACAAAAGCTTCCCTGTTTTTTCGGCCAGATAAATTAAAATGGCGCCGGATTCAAAAATGGCAATGGGTTTTTGGTTGGGGCCATCTGAATCAACCAAGGCAGGAATTTTGTTATTAGGGTTTATTTTAAGAAAATCAGATTTAAATTGATCACCCTTGGTAATATCAATGGGATGAAGATTATAGGATAAATTTAATTCTTCTAGGGCAATATGAATTTTATGGCCATTGGGGGTGGGCCAACTGTAAAGTTCGATCATGGAAACCTTTAAAACTATAGGGTAAAAGTTGATTGTAGATTTGACCAATAAAAATAGACACGGTAAAATAAGCTTATCTTTTTATTGCTTACTTGCCAAGCACATAAAGCCATGCTATGCGAATTTATGAAAGGACACGTAGCTCAGCGGCAGAGCACCACGTTGACATCGTGGGGGTCACTGGTTCGATCCCAGTCGTGTCCACCATTATATATTTTGATCACATGGTCATTAACACATGCCAACACAACAAAAAAGATGTTTTTGGGTTAATTTAGATAATCAACTTTATATTGATTATCATGATCATGAATGGGGTGTACCCATTTATGATGATCAAAAGCTTTTTGAAATGATTATTCTAGAAGGTGCCCAAGCAGGATTAAGTTGGGAGACTGTGCTCAAAAAAAGAAAGGCCTATCAAAAACATTTTTTGAATTTTGATGCCCATAAAATAAGTAAATTTACCCAAAAGGATATTGATAAATTATGTCAAAATCCAGAAATTATCCGCAATCGTTTAAAAATTGAATCGACCATAAGCAACGCCAAAGCTTTTTTAAAAATTAAAGAAACAGAAAGCTTCAGCGATTTTTTATGGCAATTTGTTGATGGAAAACCCATAAAAAATTCTTGGCGACAAAGGGGGCAAGTGCCGGCCTTTACAAAAGAAAGCGATTTGATGAGCAAAGAATTAAAGAAAAAAGGTTTCCGTTTTGTTGGAAGCACCATTTGCTATGCCTTTATGCAGGCCGTTGGCATGGTGAGTGATCATACAATTGATTGTTTCCGTTATACAAAAGTCAATGGTAAAAAATAATAATATTGATAGAGATGATGTTATTACCTTGCTTTCTGGATCCGACCTTCGTTCAATCGGACAGGTTAATTATATTATTGACCAAGTTCAAAAAAATAAATTACCTATAGCCGATTTATTTGCGGCAATTTTTTATTCAGATGAGGGTGTGCGAATGCGCGCTGCTGATGCGCTTGAAAAAATTTCTGCCCATAATCCTTTAATACTTAAACCTTTTAAAAAGCAGATCCTTAATAAAGTATCAAAGATTACAAGGCAAGAGGTGCGCTGGCATTTGGCCCAAATTTTACCACGTTTATCTCTAACAAAAAAGGAAAGGGATACGGCATTTATTCTTTTGAAAGAATTTTTAAAAGACCAAAGCAAAATTGTTCGAACTTTCGCTCTTCAGGCTTTAACAGATATTGCCCTTCAAGATCCAATTTATATCCAGGAAACAATAAATATTGTTAAGAATGCGTTACAAAAAGGAAGCCCTGCTATGAAAAGCAGGGCTAAAAAACTTATAAAGCAATTAGAACAATAAATTAATTTGCTTTGATAAATGTGACAGGGTGAATTTCCCAAATGGACCTGGACGTGCAGTCTTTTTTACCTTTATTGGTCTCCGACATAATAAAGCTGGTATTATAGAAAAGTTGTCCAACGACTTGAACAGGTGTCGATACAATGGATCTTTCTTGGCCTATTTTTAATTCTTTTTTTTGTAACATTTGCTCTTCGACAATTCTTCTTGCTTCATGCAAGGCTGGTTTTAATTTTTCATCTTGAACTAGTTTGGATGTATCTGATGGGATGGCTGCAATAACACATCGGCCATCACTTATTGTGTTGGCGATGATTTGAATTGTGTACGTATTATCCTTTTGGCGAATAATATAATTAGCCCATCCACTAATCATGACAGGATCACCTTCACTCATATTTAAAGGATTAAGAAAGGGGGCTAATCTTTGGTTTTCATAACGCGGATCATTTTTAAGAACTTCGTTCTTAGGTCCTGGAATATTATAAAATTCACCAAAGGTTAAATCTTTGGGTTGTTGAAAATTAACGGTACTTAAAATACTATTTTTTATTGTAGCTCTACGGCCTTGAGCATTAGCTTCAAGCCCTGTGATTAGACATAAAAATATAAACATTATTTTTACTAAAGATGTTTTAAAAAAACGAAACATCAGATTTTCCTTATTTAAAATATTTTAATATACTTCGATAGTTTTTTTATATATGTTAATCATGAAATTTTAAATAGTTTTTATTATTTCGTTACTTAATATAGGTAAAAAATCTATGCATAATGTGCGATCTTCAACCCCCGATGATGAATTAAAAATCCAAGCCCTTTATAAAAAAGTTGCCAGAATTAGCGGAGGTATTGCTGTAAGAGAGGATGAAGTATCAATTGACTATATCAAAGATTTTATGAAAAAATCTATGCCTAATGGGTTTAATCTGGTTGTTGACCATCCAACTATTTCCACAGAAATTATTGGGGAGGTACATTGCTATCCCCTACAACCCAGGATCTTTAATCATGTATTAGGGGAATTAACTATTGCGGTTGATCCAGATTTTCATAGGATGGGTGTTGGAAAAAACTTGCTTGGGACTTTGCAAACACTTGTTAAGACAAAACGGCCTGATATTTTACGAATTGAATTATTTACCAATGAAACGAATACCAAATCTCTTGCCCTTTATGAACGAATGGGATTTATACGGGAAGGGAAATTGATGCATAGATTAAAATGGGATAAAAACACAATTGAGGCAGATATCCCACTAGCCTGGTTTAATCCTAATTATCATAATATTAAATGATATAAATTTTTATACTTATGGCTAATAGCTTTCAACTTATAGCTAAAAAATATTTCTGACATTAATAAAATTATTACATAATAAAGTTAATTATTTTAAATTAACAATTAATTTTGGAGATATTATGCAATTTTTTAGAAATTCTGTAATTTTGTTAAAAAATAAAAATTTAATTAATTTATTTTCTGATAATACTACATCTAAAAATAAGCTTTTCCTATTTTTTGAAAATCTAATCGCGGATGGTACAAATGGTAATGATTTTTTAACAGGAAGAGATGAAGAAAGAAATACCATTCATGGTTATGGTGGAAATGATGTTATATTGGGTGCGAATGATGAAGATGTATTATATGGTGATGATGGTGATGATAATATTTGGGCTGGTGACAGTGATGACGTAGTTGAAGGCGGGGATGGTAATGATGTATTGTTTGGTGGTAATAATGACGATAACCTCTTTGGCAATAATGGGGATGATACATTATTAGGAGGTAATGGAAAGGATTTTCTTTCTGGCGCAGATGGGGATGATGTAGCATCTGGTGGGAATGGTGATGATTTTATTCGAGGTGGAAATGGACATGATACTCTTTATGGTGGGGACGGTAATGATACTATAGAAGGAGGGTTTGATGAATCTGGTGATACAATTTACGGTGAGTATGGAGATGATATTCTTGCAGGTAATGAAAACTATAGTGATTTTTTGTATGGTGGAGATGATAATGATAAGTTAGATGGTTATGGTGGTAATGATGTTCTTAATGGCGGTGGTGGTAATGATACATTATATGGTGATTATGGTGATACAACTCTTTTAGGGGGGGACGGTAATGATTTAATTATAACGGCAAGTACTCCTTTTATGACAGGGGATTCCGAATCTGGGTTAACTGTTGTTGTGGCAGGGGCAGGAAATGATACAATTATAAATTACCATGATAAATATTCGGATCAAATTGATGGTGGAGCTGATGATGATACAATTAAATTTATAGATTCATTCGATATTCCGGGTCTTCTGGCTCAATATACATTTAGATATGTTAATCCTACAACTTTTACGACTACTTATAAAATATCCGGTATAATAGATACTTATTCTAATATAGAATATATTGAAACATATTCTACCCGTATATCAGTTAGCGATTTATTTAAGATGATTCCTGTTGTAGCAGAAAGTGATGGATCTGTTTTAAGGCAAGCTATAGCTGGATTTGATGTCGATCTGGTTGGTATAACAGAAAGTTCTAAACTTAATAATGTAAATACTTATCAATCATTTTTAACAGCAAGTTTAGACCTAAAAAATCTTTAAAACAATATATATTAATAAAGCCTGATAGATGACTTATTAGGCTTTATTAA